>JAYVQG010000238.1:0-1612 GCA_043757025.1 Limnoglobus sp. | reverse complement strand
CGACTTACGTCCGATTTCGCCCAATTCCAATCACGCCAGAACCAAATTTTTAGTGGTCTTATTTGGCAAAACTGCAACCGGGTTTTGAACCGTGCCCTATTTTTACCTAGATTCTGTGTTTCCCTTAGCGGCGTCGCTCTCCGAACGTCCCCAGCGAAGGCCCTAACCGGAATGTCCGAATAGAATTCGATAGTGTCACTGTACTTCACCAATTCCGAAGCGTAAACCGAATCCACCATGAACACACACGAAATGATCCGCGAGTTGCGCGAATTAAACGGCTCGAAGATCGTCCTCCTGGTCGCCGACGGCGTCGGAGGCCTTTCATTGGAGCCGGGCGGCAAGACCGAACTCGAGACGGCGTACACGCCGAATCTCGATGCCGCCGCGAAAGCGGGGGTAACGGGGCTGAGTACGCCGGTGCTACCGGGCATCACGCCGGGCAGCGGACCGGGCCACCTCGGGTTATTTGGCTACGACCCGCTCGAATACCGGATCGGGCGGGGCATCTTGGAAGCTCTCGGCATCAATTTTCAGGTGGGGCCACGAGATGTCGCGATTCGCGGTAACTTCTGCACGCTGAACGATGACAATATTATCACCGATCGCCGCGCCGGTCGACCGACCACCGAACGCTGCATCCAGATGGTCGAGAAACTTCGTACGATTTCCATTCCCGGTTGCGAACTGTTCGTCGAACCGGTGAAGGAACACCGCTTCGTGATCGTCGTTCGGGCCGATGGCCTCGGCGATGCGGTCAACGATACCGACCCGCAAGCCATCGGCGTGAAGCCACTCCCGGCGCAGGGTCGCGATGCGGCCAGCCAGAAAACCGCCGATCTCGTCAATCAGTTCATCGCCCGCGCACGGGACGTGCTTCGTAATGACGCGCCAACGAACGGCCTGACGTTACGCGGGTTTGCCCGTTACCCTAAAATCGAGACGTTCCAAGAGCTTTACGGGTTGAAGTCCGCCGCGATTGCCGTCTACCCAATGTACAAAGGCCTCGCGCGGCTCGTCGGGATGGACATCCTCGATGCGGGCGATTCGCTCGGCTCGCAGATCGCCCGTCTCGAAGCCGCCTGGAACGATTACGACTTCTTCTTCCTGCATTACAAGTACACCGATAGCACCGGCGAAGATGGTAACTTCCCCGCGAAGGTGCAGATGATCGAACGGCTCGATGCCGCGATTCCGGGGATACGCAAGTTGAAGCCCGATGTGTTCATCGTGACGGGCGACCACAGCACGCCGAGCAAGATGCAATCGCATTCGTGGCACCCCGTGCCGACGATGATCGTCGCCGACACCGCCCGAACCGATGCCGTAACGGAGTTTAACGAAAGCGCTTGCTTACGCGGTGGCCTCGGTCAGTTCCAAGCGATGCACCTGATGTTGCTCGGAATGGCGCACGCGGGCCGCTTCGGCAAATACGGCGCGTGATACGCGGTGGGAGTGGATACTACCGAAACCGATACTCTTGTGAATGCAGAACGATATGTCCTACGCACTACAAACTCTCTGGCACGAAAAGAGCCGCTATGCGGCGGGCGTGGGGGCGGTTGCGTTCTCGGCGGTGCTGATGGCGCTGCAATTCGGGCTGATGCTCGGG
>JAYVQG010000237.1:0-23557 GCA_043757025.1 Limnoglobus sp. | reverse complement strand
CTGGCGACGACGCCCGTGAAAATCATCGGCGACTTCTTCGCCTTCGAGCAAGCGTTACGCAACGGCATCTTCGTCACCGCCGGCGACATCAACGGCGATGGTTTCGCGGACCTGATCGCAGGTGGCGGACCGGGTGGCGGGCCGCGCGTGTTGGCACTCGACGGCAAGAGTTTGCTGAGCAATCAGTACGTGAATCTCGCGAACTTCTTCGGCGGCGACGTCGATAGTCGCGGCGGCATTCGCGTCGCGGTGAAGAACCTCGACGGCGATAATCGTGCCGACCTCGTAGTCGGTTCGGGCAGTGGGGCCGGTTCGCGCGTGACGGGCTACCTCGGCAAGAACATCGCCGCAAGTGGCACGCCGACGGCGCAGTTCGACTTCGATGCGCTCGCCGGATTCACGGGCGGCGTGTTTGTTGGATAGTAGTGGTTAGTTGCGAGTGGTTAGTTGTTGGTTAAGACGTCTTCACAAACACTACAGCCCAACTGAAATACTTCAGGGAGAGTGCAATCGGGGAGGGAATCCGATAACGGGCAGGCAGATTTCTGCGCACTGGAACAACCTGTTCATGGCCTCGCCAGTGCTGGCCGACGGCAAGGTGGTGTTCGGCGGGGGCACGCAAAGTGGCGTGGAAGTACGACGTCGGCCCGAAGCCGGAGAAGCTCGACCCGCCGGTGCTGCTGGAAGGCGACTGGGGGAAGTACACGTTCGAGTACGGCCCGGCCACCAGCAGCGTCTGGTCCACCCCAACCTACGACTCGGACACCAACTCGCTGTACTTCGGCACCGACGTGAATACCGCCCCGCGGCAGCCGACTTCGGACAACCCGGCCCTACACACCGAGGACTCGTGCGCGGTCGTCTGCCTAGACGCGGCTACCGGCAAACGGCGCTGGAACACCCAGATAACCACGGCGACATGTGGACGAACGCCATGCGGGCCTACGACCCAAAGACCGGGCTGTACAAAGATCAAGCCGTCGGCGCTCGCCGACGATCGAAGTGGACGGCAAGCCAACGAAGGTCGTCGGGGCGGGGTGCAAGAACGGCGGGTTCTACCTGCTGCGGGCGGACACTGGCACGGTGGTGGCGCACACCCCCGCTGTACGCAGGCCCACCCACCCATCCACCGGAGAAACTCGACCCGCACACGCTCGCCCTGCCCGGCCCCATCGGCGGGTTGCAGTCCGGTTGCGCCACCGACGGAAAGACCATTTTCACCAACGGCATCGACGCCATCCGCCTGGGTACCCAGGCAAGTCCACTGGAGTCGGGCAAGCCGCCGACCGGCGGGCGGGTGACGGCCACGTCCGTCGATCTGAAGACGGAACGGTGGCGGCACGAGCGGCCGACCATCCCAGAAATGGGCGGGATGCCGGGCAAGCCGATGTACAAGGACGTGGGCGACATCGTCGGCTCGGGCATCGCCGTGGGCAACGGGGTGGCGTACTTCACCACCGTCGGCAGCGGCAAGCTCATCGCCCTCGACGCCGCCTCGGGGAAAGTGCTGAAGGAGATCCCGCTCGGGCCAGTGTTCGCCGGCCCGGCCCTGTCCCGTGGGCGGGTGTACGTGGGCGGCGGCAACACTCTGTGGAACGCCGCGGAGTTCGAGAGCTACTTCCCCAAGCAGTACACCGGCAGCGTCCGTTGCTTCGGCCTGCCGGACGGGGACGAGGCCACCCGCCGGGCGTGCTGCCCGGCGGGCCTTCCGAGCGTCTCGATTTCGGGTTGCTCCTTGCGGTTGCCGACCCGGCCGGGTCGGCCGAACTCCGTCGCGTCGTTCCCTATGCCATTGCGACCTCGAGGGAGCAGGTCGGATGGGTTCTGCGCTACTTTGCGGTCGGGCTTCAGGCCCACGGGCAGCCACTCCTCGCAGGGGAGTCAGAGGTCTACAATCGGGCCGGGGAGGTGCGGTTCTGGCACGCGTCAGATTTCCCACACGAGGCTCTGGTCACCCCGCCTGATCCGACGCCGCGGCGGTGGTGGGTTTAGCCCCAGACGCCCAGGAATTTCTCCCGGCGGCGGACGGTAACCCGCCGCAGTGACCGGTGTTCTGTATCACCTTCGGCACGCACCGGTTGCGATGGCCGTCCTTGTATTTTGCAAAGCGGCATCGCTTTCCGAATTGTCAATGCTGTCTCATCACTCATCACTCAGGTTTGGTATCCTTTTGCGAATCGTAATTTAGTTCACGATGCGGGAAGTATCAGTGGACTGCATGGCTGGCACAACCCACGCGATTCCCCACAGTCAAAAAATCCAACACGATCCGACGTAAATCGACTTTTGCGTCGTGCGCCAAAGTGTCGTGAAGTGTCGTGAAAGTGTCTCCAAGTGTCGTGAGAATGTCGCCACTTGCATCGATTGTTGCAACGACCCCGTTCGACATAACCCGCAACGAGAGTTCGAGATACGGAATACGGAACAGTGGATTGCGATCGAAAAGTGGCATTTTGGGGTCGCAAAAACCGGAAAAACACCCCCAAAAAACGGTTTTTGAGTATCTGGAATTGTGACTTGCGTCGAATATGAGATGCAAAAACCAGAGGTACGACCTATGTCGTACCTCTGCGAACAGTTCTAGAACTGGTCGAGCCAGAAGTGGTTACCGCGGTAATACTTCATCGGCGTCCAGAGTTCGTGCCGCCAGCCTGGCTCTTTGAACGCGGGGTACGCCATGTATGCGGGCGGACGCACGTACGGGCTTCCCTTTGGCTCTGGGTACTGCGGGCTTTGTGCCGGCCAGTAGCTGTGCGGGAAGTAGTTGTACGGGTAGTAAAAGTAGCGCGGCAACGGCGGCTCGTCCGCTCGTACGCGGTTTGCCGACCCGGCCATTACGACCGCGGCCAACGCCAAAACGACCAACTTCGGAATCCATGTTCGGCTCATCATCAACCTCCTTGTTGAACCTGCCGGAATCATCGTCGCCACTGCCCCAATCGAATGACCCGGAGACGGTTCGGTTTCGCTCCTTCGTGCAAATGCGGACGGTGCCACGCGAAAAACCTACAAAAACAGTGGTATCGTTGGAATCGGTTGCTGTGAGAACAATTCCCGCGATACCCGACCGATTCGATTCCAGTTGCGATGGGATTCTTCCGACATGGCCGACCTCGATGCCGACCTCGTGTACGACAACCCGCTGATTGCCCGTTACGCCGGCCGTGAGATGGCCGAACGCTGGGGGCCGTTGCGGAAGTTTCGCACGTGGCGTCGGCTGTGGCTCGCGCTTGCCGAGGCGCAACACGAACTCGGGCTGCCCGCCGCAGATGGCGTCTCGCCACGGATCGCACCCGCACAGTTAATGGAACTGCAAGCGCACCTCGACGATGTCGATCTGAAACGGGCCGCGATCCACGAGAAGGCCAAACGGCACGACGTGATGGCGCACATTGCCACTTATGGCGAAGTCGCGCCGAACGCGAAAGAGATCATCCACCTCGGCGCAACCTCTTGCTACGTGACCGATAATGCGGACTTGATCTTGATGCGCGAATCGCTGAACGCGGTCTGCGTGTCGTTGGCGAACCTCATCGATTCGCTTGCCCGATTTGCGGAAATGTGGAAGGACGAGCCGACGCTCGGTTATACGCACTTCCAGCCCGCACAGCTAACGACCGTCGGCAAACGTGCGACGCTGTGGTGCTACGATTTCGTGCTCGATTTACACGAACTCGAACGCCGGCGCGACGAGCTACCGTTCCGCGGTGCGAAAGGGACGACCGGCACGCAGGCGAGCTTTCTGGCACTATTTCAAGGCGATCACGAGAAAGTGCGGGCACTGGATCGGCTCGTGGCGAAGAAAATGCATTTCGAACGAATCTTCCCCGTCACGGGGCAGACGTACTCGCGGAAGATGGATTCGTACATCCTCGATGGGCTATCGGGCCTCGCACAGTCGGCGCACAAGTGGGGCACGGACTTGCGTTTGCTCGCGCACAAGCAGGAAGTCGACGAGCCGCAGGAAGCCGAGCAAGTTGGGTCGAGCGCGATGGCGTACAAACGGAACCCAATGCGAGCGGAACGGCTCTGTTCGCTGTCGCGATTCCTGATGGGCCTTCCGGCGATGGCGGCCCAAACGCACGCCACGCAGTGGCTCGAACGCACACTGGACGATTCGGCGGCCCGGCGACTGTACATCCCGCAAGCGTTCCTGTGCGCGGATGCCATCTTGCGGATTGCGCTCAACGTCTCGAACGGCCTCGCGGTGAATCAGCCGATCGTGGCCAAAACCGTGCGCGAGTTCCTTCCCTATATGGCAACCGAGAACGTCATGATGGCCGCCGTCGCGTCGGGGGCGGACCGCCAGCACGTTCACCACGTCGTACGCGAGCACAGCTACGCCGTGACCGAACGTATTAAGCAGGGCATCGGCATCTCGACGGAGCTTTTCGACCGACTCAAAGCGGACCCGGCGTTCTCGAAAGTCGATTTCGATTCGATCCTGGTGCCTCGTCAATTCGTCGGTCGCGCACCCGAGCAAGTCGTCGAGTTTATCGAGGCGGAAGTGGCACCCATCCGCAAACGCTACGCCGAATCGCTCGGGCAACGTGCCGAACTTCGCGTCTGAGATCGTTGCAATACGCCAAGTTACTGCTTGATAGCTGCGAAAAATGCGCGGCTTGGGGTAATTGCGCCTATCGAGCAAATTTTGCCGATACGCACGTATTTCAACACTTGTAACAATTATGCGCATTTTAGAGGTTGAAACTCGCTGGCATGTGTCTAGTATTGTTACTCTCTGGGCCAATTGGACGGTACCAGACGTTTTGCTCACCCAAGGAGTTTCAGCTTTGATGTTTTCAACCACCCTGACGGCACTCGCGCTGTCGACCGTGTTAGCGTCGGGAATTCCTACACCGACGACGTGGCAGCCCGACTACCGTTCTGCGGTCGTTCGAGCCGCCTCCGACAAGAAACCGCTGGCCGTGTTCTTGGTGAAAGATGAAGCGACCATGAAGGCGATTTCATCCGATGCACTCGACAAGTTGAAACGGGAATACGTCGCGGTGATCGTCAACACGGAGACCGAGAGCGGCAAGAAACTCGCCACATCGTTCGAGATGACTGAAGGGCTCGTCATCAGCGACCGAACCGGCGAGAAGCAAGCGTTCCGACACGTGGGGTCGATTCCCACGACGGACTTGCCTTCGACACTCGAACGATTCGCCCACGTCAGTCAAGTGGTGACCGTCACCGAAACGCAAGGCATCGTCTATGCCGCACCTGCTGCGGCTCCGGTTTACTACCCGCAAGCTACGCGGCCGACGCCGATCCGAAACATCGTCGGAGCGACGCTCAACGTCGTCGGGTCGATCATTCCTGGCGCACCTGTGTGCCGGACCTGACCGAACTAATCCATTCGCCAGCCGGTTCGGCTGGTTCGCTCACACGGATCACGATGATTTTGGTTTCATCGCGAACAATTTCTGGAAGCCGATACGAATCTCTTTCGTGTCGGCGGCCTTCAAAACGGCTTCATTCGCCCGGTCTAACATCTTGCGTTCGAGATCGGGCTGAAATCGCTTCACCAGTTTCTGTACCGTTTCGCCGATCGTGCGTGCGGCCATTCCATTCATGCCCAACGTCCGTTCGACGCCGATGTCATTGACGAAGACATCGGCGTGCGTCACGCGAAATCGCAACACCAGTTCGGGCACGACCGTTCCGGGCCGATAGTCGAAGCGGTTCGTCGCTTCGCATTGCAGGCGAACCCCCGCTGTCGCATGGGCGCGGGTCTCGGTACCGATCAAGCGGATGCCAGACTTCCAGAGTTGCTGCTCGAAGTTCAGTTCCACGAGCGTACTGATCGTCGCATCGAACGTCATTCGGCCCGATTCTTCCGATTTCATGTTGGATAGCGATACCAGCATGGTGTTCCGCGGATCGCGTGCCGAAATCTTCAGCCGATGCCAGTGGCCCTCGTTGCGCATCGCTCGCTGCGGTTCGAGCCGACACGAAAATGCACCCGTGCGAACGAGTTTCATACCGACGGTCACTTCGCTTTGTGTGCCCCAACTCTCGTGCGTCTCCGCCAGCAGTAGCGGCATGTGTTGAATGAGTTGATCGCGAACCAGCACCGTTAAAGCCGGGTCTGCCGATGGCAACGATTGTGCGGTCGCGATGTTTGAAGTGAGTACGAGGAGGGCGATTGCGAGGTAGCGGTACATGGTGGGCACTCCAATGGGAGGATGATCGCACCCGCTATTCGATAGATGCCCGCGTTGCTTAAAAGTATGACGCAATTTCGCTGGAAACTTGCACTGCCATAACGTTTTGGCGATAACATCAAACGATAGACTCGGATACGGGTTCGGCGTGGATGACTTACCAATCGCGAACGGGAGTCACGGGAATGGAGCGTCGGCGGTTCCTGGCTAACACCCCTGTTGGCACGTTTGCGCCGCTGTTGCCGGAACTTCCGGAGTCAACGCACGCGGAATATGCATTGCTGCGCGTGTCTCGCCGGGCGATGGCGACGAAGTTCGAGATCGCGATTCCGTACGGCACTCCCGATGCACTAGCGGCCGCCACCGATGCGCTCGACCTCATCGATGACATCGAAGACCAACTCACGATTTATCGCGACAGCGAACTGATGCAGATCAACGAAACGGCCGCAAATGGTTGGGTGGCCGTCGAACCGAAGCTGTTTCAATTGCTGCAAACCTGTGCGACGTATACGTTGGAAACCGGCGGCGCGTTCGATGCCGCTACGGGGGCACTCACCGAGGCGTGGGGCTTCCAGCGAAGGCAAGGTGGCGTGCCATCGCCACATCAGCGTGCCGAGGCCATGGCGAAAACCGGGATGCGGCACGTGATGCTGAACGCCGAAACGCGGGCTGTTAAGTACCGTCAACCCGGTTTGAAACTGAATCTCGGCAGCATTGGCAAAGGTTACGCCCTCGATCGTGCGGCGGAAGTGCTACAGAATCGCTGGGGAATTCGCTCGGCGTTGTTGCACGGTGGCGGAAGTAGTGTGCGGGCGATTGGCGTACCACCCGATGACACTCGCGGCTGGCCAATCGCGATTCGCCACCCGTGGGACACTGCCCGAACGCTCGGTACTGTGCGGCTGAATGGCTGCGGTTTCGCAACCTCAGCGGCCACATTCCAGTATTTCGAGTACAACGGTAAGAAGCTGGGTCACGTCCTCGACCCGCGAACCGGTTGGCCCGCACACGGCACCGCCAGTGCGAGCGTGGTGGCCCGAACCGCAGCCGAAGCCGATGCGTATTCTACGGCGTGTTTCGTACTCGGTACCGCTTCGCACAACGGTACGAAACCGCACCTGGGAAGCGTAATCCTGACCGATTGCGACACGCTGGCGATCGAGCTGCCCAGCGATGTGTATTCCCCGGCGACGTTTCGCGAACGCTACCTGAACGACTTGAGCTTCCCCGATTGATGGAATCCCTCTCATCATGATCCCAACTTCCGTCATCTACGCCGGACTCGCCGGTTGCCTGATTGCCCTCGTCGTTGCCACCGCGCAGCAAAAGTGGCAATGGAAGGTCTTTTTCCTGTTGGCACTACGCCTGGCGATTGGCTGGCAGTTCCTGTTCGAGGGGCTGAACAAGATCCATTCGCACAACGTCGGGCCATCCGAAACGAACAAGGTATTCACCAGCGAACCGTACTTCAAAGCTTCGCCGACGTGGTTCGGCGGCGTGATGCGAACGCAGTTCGACGATCCGGCCGTGACGTTCGCCAGCAAGCTCAAACCGACTTTGGAAACGACCCCCACCGAGTTCGCGAAACTCTCGCTCCCGGCTCAAGCCGATGCGTGCCCCGCCGAAGTCGTGAAGGAACTGGACGCGCTGCCGGAAATCGCCGAGGCCGCGATCAAGAAGGCCGCCGCAGCGGATATTAAAGGTGCGCCGGGCGCGTACGACAAAGAGCTCAAAACCATTGCCGACGAAGAAGCCGCCGAGATGTTTGCGGCTAAGGACGACAAAGCCAAGGCCGCCGCGAAAGAGAAAGCCGAAGATGCCCGCAAGGCATCGGCGAAGAAACGCGACACGACGCTCGCCGACGCAAAGAAGCGCGACGAAGGCGCGAAAGAGCTTGCCGAAAAGGCGATTCTCGCATCGAAGGCCAAGTACGCACGCTGGGTCCACGGTGCTGAAGGTCGCGATACGAAGGTCAAATTCGTCGGGCAAGATGTGGCGCTGACCGCCCCGCAACGATTCGCACACATCAACTGGCTGAAGGGCGAAGTCGCCGCCGCCAACGAGCGATTGTCGATGAAACTCGGTAACGGGAACGGCACCGAGACGAAGCGGGCCGCCGAGGTGCGAACCGAACTCGTCGTCGCTGAAACGGACCTCGCCAACGATGCCAATGCGTTCGCCACCGAACTCAAAACCGGCCTCGGCTGGACGAAATCCCCCGACGACAAACCCGCGACCAAGCGCGGCGAACTGGCCGACCGCTTCACGATGTATTTCATCGCCTCCGTCGGTGCGTTTTTGTTGCTCGGGTTATTCACGCGAATCAGTTGCGTACTCGCCGCCGGGTTCCTGGTGACAACGTACCTCACGTGGCCCGCCGTGCCGTGGTATCCGCAACCGCCGAACACCGAAGGCAACCCGCTGTTCATCAACAAGAACCTCATCGAGTGTTTTGCGCTCCTGAGCCTCGCGTTCCTACCAACGGGCCGCTGGATGGGCCTCGATGCAATCATCGCGTGGGCCTGCGGCTGCGATAAGCCGAAGAAAGTCGCAGAGACGAAGGCGGTTTGACGGACAACGGAACGAAATCGAACGGAACACACATTCGCCTTGGAGCTTCCCGATGCCTCTCGATATTACTGCCGAACAGAAAGCCCAAGGGGCGAAAAACTTTGCGAACACCGCTGGCGACCTGAGCCGACGCGGATTCATGAAGAGCATGGTGGCGGGTGCGGCCGTGCTGCCCGTTTCTGCCGCCGTTTACTTCGGTTACGATTCCTGGAAGGGCAACAAAGCCGTTCGCACCGCGCTCATCGGCTGCGGCGACGAAGGTGGCGTCCTCGTTGGCGACCACAACCCCGAATTCAACGAAATCGTCGCGATTGTCGATCCTCGCCCGACGAACATCGTGCGGACCATCGAAGGCGACACCGACCCACGCAAAGGGTTGAACAAACTCTACGGCAAAGAAACGGCGAAGAAGATCGCGGTTTACGACAACGTCGATGCCCTGCTTGCGGACAAAACCAAGCTCGGCCTCGAAGCGGTCGTGATTGCTACGCCGTTAAACACGCACGATGTCATCGCCAAGAAGTGTATGGATGCCGGTTTGCATGTACTATGCGAAAAGTTAATGGCACGCACCATCGGCCGTTGCAAGGACATGATCAAATACGGCAAGGACAAAGGCCTGCTACTCTCGATCGGCCACCAACGCCACTACAGCACCTTGTACGCGCACGCGGTCGAAGTCGTGAACTCGGGTGTACTCGGCGACCTGAAGCATATCAAGGCGCAGTGGCCGCGTAATAACTCGTGGCTGTACGATCCGAAGTCCGAAAAGTTGCCGATCGTGAAAGGATCGGAGCCATACTACCGCGACGGTTGGTGCAAGGCGATCTATCAGGCCGATGCGGACGCGGTGACGCCGGAGAAGCTCAAGGCTCTCGGGTTCGATAGCATCGAACAACTCGTGCGCTGGCGGATTTTCGACAAAACCGGCGGCGGGCTGATGGCCGAACTCGGCAGCCACCAACTCGATGCCGCAAGTATTTTCCTCGGCAACGTCCACCCGATTGCGGTATCGGGCGTCGGCGGCAAATACTTCTACGGTCCCGGCCGCAACGACCGCGAAGGCGACGACGGCGTGTTCGTGAACTACGAATTCCCAGGCCCGAACCACCCCAAGGGCCGCAACAAGGGCAAGGACGAAAGCGACATCGTTGTCGTGTCGTACACGTCGTTCAACACGAACAGTTTTGAAAAGTATGGCGAGTGCCTGATGGGCAGCCGTGGCACGATGATCGTGGAGATGGAATCGGACGTGTATCTGTACAAAGAGCCAGAACCGGGCAAGAAGGACAGCGGCGGCCGCGATACGGCAGTGGCCGTTACGACGGCAGGCGGCGGCAAACCCGCGATGGAAGCGACGAGCACGTGGGGCGGAGCCGGTGGCCCTGCCGTGGTGAAAGCCCCCGGAGCCGCCACATGGGATACGCCCGTTCGCGGGTACCGCACCGAGATGGAACACTTCGCATATTGCTTGCGCCGCTGGCAGGAACTCAAACAACCCGTTAGCTACGAGAAGGGTTCCGATGGCAAGATGAAGCACGCGGACATCCTGCCACGTTGCCACGGCGAAGTGGCGATGGCCGATGCGATCCTCGCCCTAACGGCAAACATGGCGATGAAGAAACGCGAACGGATCGTCTACGAAGACGGCTGGTTCAACCCCGAATCCGCCGACGTGCCGGAGACGAAACACGCCGCCGACCAGAAGCTGTAACCCAGAATTTAGTTCTGGACTTCGCACGGCAATCAACTAGGCTAGTTGCGTTGCTATCGTATGCGGGAGAACTCGATGAATCCATTGAGATGTTTCGTAGTCCAGTTTGCGGTTGCGTTCGCCACTGCCACTCTGTCGATTGGAGTGGCGTCTGCTCAGACGGCGTTTACGAGTGGGAACCTCGTCGTTTTACGCATTGCCGATCGAACGGCGTTGACCGCGCAAGCTGTTCAGATTCAGGAATACACGACCAGCACAACGAGTCTCGGGACGGCATTGCAATCGATTGTCATCCCTTCGTCGACGGAAACGAATAAGTTCACCGTCGTCGGCAATTTGACTGCGGCTGGAAATCTTTCCTTGAACCCAAATAGCACGGTGACTTTCGCCGGTTATCGTGCTTCCAGTGGCGATTTGTCGCCAGTCACTGCATCGTCTGCGACGGTCAATCGAGTTATCGGTTCGCTCAATCTCACGACTGGTGTCTTGAATACGAATGTCAGTTTGAGCGGTGCATACGATGGACTCACCTTCCGAAGCGTAGCCACTTCAAATGGCCAAACTTTTTATCTTTCTGGTGCAAGCGGTATCTCAGCAGCAGCAGCAGGAGGAGGTCAAATCGCGACCGTGGCGGGTGGGTTGCCAAGCACAGTAACAACGCTCAGTTCGACCACCGCCCTCACGACGGACTTTAACAATAACCTGCGTCACATTCAGGTTGCCAATGGCAACCTATTCGTGTCGTCTGGCTCCAGCACTCCCGGTCAGCAAGTCTTTCAAGTTGGAACGGGATTGCCGACGACTGGCAATCAAACTCTCAGCGCGAGCTTTGGAACTCAAAATGCAACGAACCCCTACAACAGTTTTGCACTCGCTCGTCTC
Source organism: Limnoglobus sp. (assembly GCA_043757025.1). Taxonomy (GTDB): domain Bacteria; phylum Planctomycetota; class Planctomycetia; order Gemmatales; family Gemmataceae; genus Limnoglobus. The sequence continues at coordinate 12,217 of JAYVQG010000237.1, read as the reverse complement.
GGCACGGGTACCAGTTGGAACAGCACGGGTTTCGACACGATCTACGCGGTCAAAAACAATTCTGTAATCGGTTCTTCGGTGCAAAAGTGGAGTTTCGACGGCACGGCCTGGACAGCAGCAGGTAATATCAGCTTATCCGGTGTCAATCATATCGCGATCCGACAAAACTCCGCCGCCAGCGTCGATCTGTTCGTCACCACGCAAACTCCCACAGCGTTAACTTTGTCGACGATCCAAGTCCTCACCGACACAACTGGTTTTGGTGGCTCACTATCCGGTACGTTCAACACGATTCTCTCTGGTACGGGCAACGAAGGCTTCCTCGGCATCGCGTATTACACCCCCGTGCCCGAGCCGAGTACCGTACTCGCGATCTCTGCGGCAGCATTGGCGCTCGTCGGTGCGGTTCGACGACGTCGCAAAGGCGAACCGGTTCTTGCGTGATTGCGTGCTGGCGAATATCTTGACTTCGCCCGGCGAGAACCTTCCGCCGGGCGATCTCGTTTCCCGATTTGCGAACCGCAACTATGGCCGTCGAACCCGTGAACCCGTTCGCTCGGCGTTCCTTCGGACAGCGATTGCGCGGCGTGCCTCGCACGATATTGTCCTCGCTCATCTGGCTACCCGTCATTGTGTATCGTGGCGTTCGCTCGTTGCCATTGGCCATCCGGTTGGCGGCCATCGCCGTGCTCTTTCCGACCATCGGATATGGCGGCTACCTCGCTTACCAAAAGTACGATGCCCGTTCGCGGAATCGAGCCGTGATTGCCGAATGGCAACAGTTTGAAATTGCGGCACAGAAGGGTGCGGATCCGAGCGAACTCCAGGCGATACTCAGCAGGATTCTCATCATCCAGCCGACCGAACCGAACGCGCTGGCCCGGCGCGATGCGATCGATTGCGGTTCCTCGGATATCGGCGATCAGTCGATGGTCGTCATGCTCATGCGCGGGCATATCTTCGCGGGGCGGATCGGCGATGCAGCCCGTGAAGCGGCGAAACGGCACGCGACCGAGCCGCGCGACTGGTTCGCGAATTGCGTACTCGCCCACGATGCGCTCATCCACGGTAACCGCGACAAAGCGAACCTCTATCTCACGGCGCTCAGTAATCCGGACTCGCACGACATTGGCATCGAACCGGGCGGCCTCCGCTACGGCATCGAAGTGTTGCGGATGGCGGGTCGCGATGTTTCACCTGTACGCGCGTTCCTCGTCAAGCGCGTGTTGCCCGTCATGCGCGGCGAAAACATCGCGAAACTGCCACCGCGTTCGCTGGCGCAGTTCGTACATTGTTACGCGGAAACATTGCTCGCAGATGAGCTTTCGCCGGGGTTGGCCGAGTTCTGGGCACCCGCAACACGGCTAGCCGAACGTGCGCTGTCCGTCGCAATAGAAACCGACGATCGCATCGCCGCCGAACAGGTCGGCGAACTCGGGCCGCGGCTCGCCGATGGCCTCAATCGACTCTACGCCGCGAAACAAATCGTCGCCGATCAGAAGAACGAACTGGCCGTAGAAAATGAAGATCGCACCGTGCGAGCATGGCGATTCGTGCTGGAAAAGCAGCCGAAATCGGCGGCAGCATACGCGGGCTTGGCGCTATCCGCTGCACGCACCGGCAAGCCGGAGGACTTGCGCGAATGGATCGCACGCGGCCTCGAAATTTGCTGCGACGACCCGCAGTTGTTGTCGTTATTCTTGCGCGTGTGCATCGTGGAAAATCGCCCCGCCGATGCAATGGAACGATGTTTCGCCGCGGCAGAAAAGAAGCCATCGGACCTCGCAAGTTGGTTGCTGGCCGCCGATGCCGCACTCGCCGCTAGGCAGCGCGATAAGGCACTCATCGCCTGCCGAAACGCCCGCGACCTCGCACCGAATAAACTGCTCGTCGCACGAGTGGAAACGCGAATGTGGTGCGAAGCGGGTTTCCCGAACGAGGCTTGGAAAGTCATCTCGATCTACCCGCAAATCGATGTAGCACGCGACCCGATTGCACTCCGCTACTACACTCGCGCCGCGATCGAACTCGGCGAGGAAGCGAAGTTCGCGACCGTGCAAGCACTAGCAAACGAGACGAACGACCCTACGTTACCGCTCGCCATCGCGCAAGGATTTGCCGACACGCCCGACGACACCGAACGCCTCGCTCGCACGGCAAAACTCGCGTCGGCGATACTCGACCGTTGGCCGAGCGCGATGGCTGCGGCGAAAATCCGCGCGAATGTCCTGGTGCGGAAACTCGAACTCGGGCCGACGCCGTGGGATAGAAAAGCGGTCGATGAAGCCGTGAAAGGGTGCGAGTTTGCACTCGCAGCCGAACCGATGGAATCGACCATCACGGGCCATCTTGCATGGCTGAAACTACGCGGACAAGACGATGCCGCTGCGGCCATACGCATCGTCGCGCCGCTGCGTGCCAACACCAATCGATTGTCGGCGGATCAGATCGAAATCGTCGGCGCGGTGTTACTCGCGAACGGCCAACCCGAAGAAGCCGCCCGCGTACTCGAACTCGGCTCGCAGTTGTCACAGCGCCGCGCGGGTACGCTCATACAATTAGCACGTGCGTATCGTGCGCTCGGTCGAGCGTCCGAAGCGGAAACGACGCTAACAGCAGTAGCCGCGATTCCCCAAACGGCTCGCGAACGAATCGACTATCGCAACGCGGTGAACGACTTGCAAGGAAAACCTCGATGATGCGTACTCTCTCGACGTTATGTTTCACACTGATGTTAGTCGGAACTGGCACCAGCCAGACAACTCCCGCCGCACCCACCGAAAACGAGCAAAAAGGCCGCGAATTGTTTCGCGCGGGCAAGGTTGCCGAGTCGCTGGCGCAGTTACAGCTTGCGGTGAAAGCAAACCTGCAATTGCCGCCGGCTAAGGTGATGTTGGCCGATTTATTCCTGAAAGCCGGCAACGGGCCCCAGGCGCGAATTCAACTCGAACAAGCCGCCGCCGAAGACCCCGAGAACCCGGAAGTGTTGGCGTTCAACGGTCAGATCGCACTCGCCGAAGGTCGCGTGACCGATGCCATTTTGAATTGCCAGGCCGCACTTCAAGCCGCACAGTCGCCGCGCTGGGATGCGGCCCAACGGAAGAAATTCGCACGCGTCGCACACCTCGGGCTGGCGACAGGCTACCAGACCCGCAAGGACTACAAAAGCGCGCGAACGCACGTGCAAGCGGTGTTGATCGACGACCCGAAGAACGGCCCAATCCGCCAGCAAGCCGCCGCAATCCGGTTCTTTCTGGATCAACACGACGAGGCGTACAAGGAGTTTCTCGAATCGTTCGCAGACGACCCGACGCTCGACCCGCCCGAACTCAGCCTTGCCTCGTTGTGGGATGGAAAGGGGAAGCCCGAGGAAGCCGAGAAGTGGTTCAAAAAAGCGGCCGAATTGCGTGCGAACAGCGAGAAAGTCGCACGCGGATACGCGCGATGGCTGATGGATCGCGGGCGGATCGCCGATGCAAAACCGTACTTAGACTCCGCCGCGAAGCTCGACCCAAGTAGCCGCGAAACGACCGCACTCCTCGGCTTGGCCGCACGTTATCGGAAGGACTTCGTCGCCGCTGAAAAGATCTTTGAAGAGATGTCTCGCAACGCACCTGCCGATGCATTCGCCGCCTGGAACCTTGCGATCTCACTCGCCGAATCCGACGACGCAAAGAAGCGACAGCGGGCCATCGAAATTGCGGAAGTCGCGTTTCGGCAGAACTCGCGTTCGGCGGAAGGAGTCGCGGTGCTCGGCTGGTGCTACTTCAAAGCCGGGCGTATCGACGAAGCGGACAAGGCGCTGCGTGCGGCCGCAGGAGCCGGTCCTGTTGCGCGCGATACGGCGTACTACCTATCCAAGGTACTCGCGGAGAAAGGCAACAACACCGACGCCAAACGGGCGCTCAAAGACTCCATTCTCGCAACAGGTCCATTCGTTTATAAGACCGATGCGGAGAAACTCCTTGCAGACCTGGAGAAGAAGCCGTGAGCGCCCGACCCGCTTGGGCGATGCTCGCCGTGGCGTTTGGTGCCGTGCTACACGGCCTCATTCGGTTCTGGCTCGGCGACCTCCGCGAGACGACGGGAGAATCGTTTAGCCGGCTGCTTTTCTTCGCCGCCGCCATCTGGGCGGCGAATCGTATCGTATGCCCCACCCACGATAAACCGATTCCATTACTCGGCGTCTGCCTCGTCGTCGTGGGCGGAGTCGTCTTCCTGCCCGGTTGGTTCGTGTTGCTGCAAGTCGGACCTCGTCAGATATTACTTTGGTGGGAACTTCTCAGCGTCATCGTGGCGACTTCCGGCTTAATTCTCGCGGTGCACGGTACTCAGACACTTCGAGCCTTTCGCTTCCCGCTGTTGTTTCCGCTGTTCGCATTGCCGGTACCTGGCCGCATTATGGCACCGGTGCAAATCGTGCTGCAAGATGCGACAACGTGGCTCGCTGCCAATGGGCTGTCACTTTGCGGTGTGTCGGTCGAGCGAAGCGGTTTCGTACTCGCGCTACCGTCGGGCGTCCTCGGTGTCGTCGAGGCGTGTAGCGGCATTCGTTCCGTGTCGGCACTCGTGGCGATTGCCGTTTTCATGAGTCACGTACGCGGATTCGGCTTCTTTCGGGGGGTTTTCGCCATTGCACTCAGCGTGCCAATCATCGTGTTCGTCAACGGCCTCCGCGTCATCGGCACGGGGCTGACGCAAGAGTGGATTGGCAAAGACTATATCGACGGCGCGTGGCACGATACGCTCGGCATCGCGATGGTGCTACTCGGACTCGCGTTAGTCAGCGGGTTAACCGCGATACTTGCACCGAAGCGCAACGAAGCTGTCCCGGCCACAATTGCCATTCGTCCCACGACCGCACGACGAACGCTAACGTTCGTGTCCGTAGTTCTCGGTGTGGCAATCGGTATCGGTATCGCACTCTGGTTCGTGCCGAGTTATGCAAAATCTGCCGGTGCTGGCTTACCCCTTGCAACGGTTCCACCAGCAATCGAACGTTGGACGGGCAAGGCGAAAGAAATCGATCCGGCGGTAACGACGGCGCTCGGTTGCGATACGGTCATCTACCGTCTCTACACCGATGGGATCGGTAACGAAGCGCATGTCTGGCTCGTGTATTGGTCGTCGGCGAATGCGGTGCGCGACTACCACCACCCCGATGTCTGTTGGCCGAATCGGGGATTCAATCAGGCGAGTCGTTGGCTGGAAGCCGTCCATTCGCCAGCCGGCCGCGTGGTTCCAGTTACCTTCCGCGAATTCACTCGCGGTAGCGATTCGCAGATCGTCGGTTATTGGACGCAAGAGGGGCGGCACTTCTGGACCGATGACGATGAAGCCGAGGCGCGTAGCCCGTTCTTCCCGATCCGATGGATAATCAGCCGCGCGAACGGAGATCGCCCCGGCGGCACGGACGACCGGCTGACAGTACTCGTCGCAATGCCCTCATTCGGCACGAGCCGTTCGACCCGAGCGAAAACTCAAGATATGATGCGACACATTATGGACGAAGTTTACGACGCCTGCCCCTGGGCCGACCCGCGATAAAGGAGTGCGAATGCTGGTATCGGATGATAGACTGCGGCGCATCGGTTGGGGAAGCGTAATCGTCGTGACCACGATGATGTTAAGCGCCTATAACAGCGTCTCGCTACCACCCGAACGCTGTACGTTTCCCGATGCCGAATTCACAAAAACAGACATGATGATCCGGGTCATCGGGGGCTGCGGAGTCGTCGTGGCAGTTCTCACTGCAGCCGTTCGTTTCTTCTCATATCGAAACCGACGTACAATGACCTAATTTTTTTTACTCTTCCGTTTCGGCCAGAATCTTATTCAATTCCACGATCAGTTCGGGCAAATCGGCGAGCGTATCCATCGCGCCATCAGCGCCCGCGGAGAAGAACGTTTCGCGAATCGCTTCGCGTCGAAGTTCGCGATCCGCTTCCGATAAGGCGGCAAACTCCTTCGGGGAAAGGCCCATCTCGCTGCTGCTGTCGGTGACGCCGACCGACCACGCTGCCGCGTTCACGCCGTCTTCGATGTCGATTCGCGTGTCGCCGATCTTCACGACCGTCGTCGGCGGGTACACGTTCAGTGCTTCCATCACTCGGTAAATCATCCACGGCGCGGGGCGTCCCGCAGGGACATCGTCCGCACAGATCGTGAAGTCCGGCACGAAGCCTTGCTCGCGTCCTGCCGCGTAACAGACCTCGGCGACCTCGCGCGAGTAATCGGTCGTCGCGCCGATTTTAACACCGAGCGATCGCAGGTGCGCGACGCACTCCAAGACACCCGGAATGAGCGTTCGACACGTCCCTGCCGCTTCGATTTGCAGCGATACAACGATGTGATCGATTTCTTCGACGTCGGCCTCCACCCAGTCGCGTCCGTACACCGCGTGCCACTGCTGCCCCAGGCGTTCGCCCTTCAGCATCTCGCGGATGTGGTCCTTCGTACTCAAACCCATTGGCGTGTGGATTTCGGCTGCCGTCGCTTCGATGCCTTTTGCAACAAACGCTTTCCGTAAGGCAGACGACGGCGCACACGCACCGAAATCCATGACCGTCCCGACCCAGTCGAATATTACCAATTGAATATCGGACACATTCGGCTCCTGCAAATTATGAATGAGGTCTTCTCAGCATTCCGACATTGCTGCGTACGTCTCTGCCGGGGTTCGTTATTCCTTCTTCAACGTCATCGCATCGAACAGTCGCCCTTCTTGGTCGAATGCTTTGAGGTGGAAGGTACCCCGATGTACCGTCACGTAGCAAAAATGGAAGTCGGACCGGCACTCGGCTTTGAAGAATGTTGGCGTGGGGCCGAAGTCTTCGAGGCCACCACCACCGCCACCGGAAGTGATGTGAACGACACCATTCTTTTGATCGATTTTGCCACCGCGTATCGGCCACGAACGTTCGTAGAGGTGGATGTGTCCGTTGAACACGACATCGACATTGTGCTTCTCGTAGAGAGCCTGAAGCGATTTCAGACGCACGTCGCCATCGGTCGATTTACCCTTCCAGGTGTTGCCGTAATCGTCGCTGTCCGACGAAAATACCGGGTGATGATGGTAACAGATTTTCCATTTCGCATCGGACGCAGCGAGCGCATTGTCGAGCCATTCGTATTGTTCGCCACCGGGTTGCAGGTCTTTCGTGCGAATGCCGTTGGTGTCGATGCTGAAGAATGCCGCGTTGCCGTATTGATAGCTGTAGTAATATTCGGGCTTCGGTAGGCTGAAGTATTTGTAGTAGTGCGGGTGATTCTTTTCGTGATTGCCGATGCACGGGAAGACCGGCACGCGGCCGAAGAGTTCGCAGCACGGCTTGAACAAATCGCCCGTCCACTGCGCTTTCGATGCGCCATCGTCGACGACGTCGCCGCAGTGGAGCACGAAGTGCGGACGGCGTTCCCACATGAGTTTTGCGATTTTGCCCGTGACTATAGGGTTGCGCTGCGTATCGCCGATCACGGTGAAACTCCACGCATCGTCGGCGTCGACGGCGGTCATGAACGTCAGCGGGCGGCTATCGACTGTCTTGCCGTCGGCATCGGTGCAGCGCATCCGATAGAAATACTTCGTTTTCGGCACGAGGTTCGCCACTGGAATTTCGTGCATCGTGTCGGCTTTTGCCGATTTTACAGACAATTTCGGTGGGTATGTGTCGCCGTATTCGAGTTCGCAAGTCGTCGGCGTGTCGGTTTCGCACATCACTGTCATTGCGGTCCGCGTCGCGTTTTGCAGGTACGGCTCGACGACGAATTTCGGGCCGGCGGCTTCGGGTGGTGCGCTGGCGAGTTTCGCGTCGGCTTGAAAGTGCGAGACGAGTTGCTCGGCAGTAACAGCCCGGTGACACCAGAGAATTTCCCGGATGCCGCCGATCATCGGATAATCTTCGTCGTCGTCTTGGTAGCGGCCGATAATGAGCGGCGCTTTTGTGGCGTATCTCACGGGGCCGGATTGTTCTTTCGATTCGCCGTCCAACTTGCCGTTCACGTAGAGTTGCATCTGCTTACCGTCGTAGACGGCGGCCACGTGATACCAGCGGCGCGGATCGTATTTGGTCGTGCCGTTCAAGTACGTGATTTTCCCTTCGCCACGCTCGCCGCCCTCTGTGGCTAGACCGAAATAGAAGTTTGCTTTGTTGAAGCCGACGACGAACCCTTTCTCCTTTGGGCCGTTGTCTTGGAAGCAACCGAGGAACGCGCCCCACTCGGCGGGCTCGTCGACGCGAACCCAGGCGACGATCGAGAACGCGTCTTTGGGCAGAAAGTCTGCGTCAGGTGTCACGGCGGCGCGAATGCTCACACCGTCGTTCGGATTACTCAATTCCAGGCAAGCCGCGTCTTTGTTCAGTTTCGGTTCACCGAGAATTGTCCCGTGTAGCACACCCGCCCGATCCGTCACTTTTCGCGACGAGACGCCTTCGCTATCGAAAACCCAGTGCGAATTGGGTCTGAGATCGACGCGGGGTGCTGCTGCGGTTTCGGGCTGTTTTGTAAGGGCCACGGCGAGTGCGACGACCGCGCAGCCGATACCGAGCAGCGATTTCTTGACTGTGCGATTCATTGTGCGGCCTCCGTTCGCGAAGCGAATGCGACTTCGGCCAGTGTAATGACCGGCGCACGAAAAGGCCCACGGGTATCGTCCCCGTGGGCAAACTCTCTTCAAACGTTCTTCGGTTCTTTACATTCCGTCGGCTCTACCGCAACATGCCGAAGTTGCGTGCGAAGCCGGACATCAGCTTGAGGTTGATGCCGTAAGTGATCTTCAGTGCGTCGCCGCCGCTGACCGAAAAGTACAGTGCGGACGTGGCTTTGTCTTCCGATCCCAACATCTGCGCCGCCATCCCGCCGATTTGCTCGTTGCCCGCCGTAATGAGTTGTCCGAGCCGCTTCGGATTCACGACGATATCGAACGCCTTCGCTTCGGCCGGCTTCGCGGACAGCATCTTCTTCAGCATCGGTTTCGATTCTGTGCCGAAGGCCACATAAATTGCTTTCGGCCCGAATGCGAACTGGAACGTGTTCGATCCGAAGACTTTTTCGACTTTCTCATCTTTTTCCGGTGCCGTAAAATCGTGTACGTTGACGTCGCCGATTTTGTCAGTGTCGAACTTAAAGCCGTCTTTGATGTTTTTCGGAACCTTGTCGCCTTTCAGTGAGGCTTTCATCACCTTCTCCAGTGCGGCCCCGCCTTCGTAGGACATCGCAACGAGGCTGGTGAAGTGGCCGTCTTTATCTGGGCCGTTTACGACCACCGCAAGGTCCATTTCGCCGGACTTCACCGTGCGAATCAGGCCGTCGATCAGTTCGTTGGTGGCTTCCTTCGGCGTTTCGGTTTCGTTTTCTTCGTTCTTCTTTTTCAGTTCCTCGAGGCCCACAACGGCGGCATCGCGGAGTTCCTTGGCGAACAGCGGCATGCTGACTTTCATGCCTGCGGCGGTCTTGTCGTCGAAGGCGGCGGCGAACTGGTTCGTCGTCGGTTTGCGGTCGGTGAGGTCTTGCGCCAGGCTCGTACCCTTTTTCGGGGTCATCGAGGTTTCCATCTCCACGAAGCCGGTCGCCTGATCGAAGACGAGGCGAAAGCCAGTGGAAGTGGTTTCCTTCTGCGATTGCTGATTGAAGCGGTTCGCCATGCCGATGAGGCTCGTGAGAACTTTCTCTTTTGCCCCGTCGTTTGCACCGAGGAGGCTCTTGAGCAATTCGATCGATTCTTCGGTCTGCTTCGCACTTTCCTTGAGCAACTCTTCGGGGTAACGGTCGTTGTAAATTTTGAACGCCACCGCGGCAGTCTCTTTCGGGTCGTACAGTTTTTCGACGGCCACGAGCTTCGCCGGGTCGAGGTCGGCCGCGCTGCCGTTCAGTCCGAAATACGCGTGTTTCGCATGGAACCGCATCAGCACGGGCTTCGCGGGCTTTTCTTCTTCGGCCTTCGGGTTCAGTTTCAGGCCGGGCAACTCGCCGAGTTGGTAAAGGCCCTTATCGCCTTTGACGGTTTCCAAAGGGGCTTCGAGGCGTTCGAGGAGTTTCAGGAACTCCTCTTCGCTCGTAATGGGAACGGCAATCACGCCGGCAGAGTCGTCGATCTTCTTGGCGTCGAGGTTCACGTAACCGGCAATGGGCCGCGTGAGGTCGAGGCCTGCGAGGCCTTTCTCGCCGAGCTTCTCCTTCATCGTTTCGTTCATTTTTTCGACGGCCATTTCGCCGCCGAACATTTTCGCGATGGCGCGGGCATCGTCGAGCAACTTGCTCGCGTTTGCCACCTGGAACGTGATGGCGGGGCCATCGGCGGACTTGCCCGACGGTGCGGGGGCAGCCCGCAACACGAGTGGGGCGAACGCAAGAACATACGCTGCGACGGTCCATCGAAACTTCATGGCAAACCTCCGAGTCAGATTGCGGGCGGTTGCAATACTCACGGCATCTTATGCTGATTCGTAACGATTGCAACCGATCCCGCGTTGGCGTAAACCAGTAACGCGACTTCGATTGTCCCCACAGGCCCTGCCATGCACCCCCTAGCCGTGACGTACTTCCGCGAGTTGCAAGATCGCATTTGCGCGAATATCGAGCGCGTCGATGGTGGCACGCATTTCCGCGAAGATTCGTGGGAACGCGAGGGCGGCGGTGGTGGGCGAAGCCGCATTCTCGAGAACAGCACGATCTTCGAGAAGGCCGGTGTGAACTTCTCCGAGGTATTCGGCGAAATGGACGCCGCATTTGCGAATCACCTTCCTGGCGAGGGTACGCGCTTCACTGCCACCGGCATTTCGCTCGTCCTGCACCCGCGCAGCCCGCACATCCCGACGGTTCACGCGAACTTCCGATTCCTCACGCGCGGCTCGGCTTCGTGGTTCGGTGGCGGTGCGGACCTTACGCCGTACTATCCGGTGCTCGAAGATGTGACGCACTTCCATCGAACGTGGAAAGCCGTTTGCGATCGGCACGCAAATCTCGCGAATTACGACAAAATGAAGCGCGATTGCGACGAGTATTTCCACCTAAAGCACCGCAATGAAGCGCGGGGCGTCGGTGGCTTCTTCTTCGACTACACCGGTGCGGATCGCCTCGATGCGACGTTCGCGTTCGTGAAAGATGCGGGGGAAGCATTCGTCAGCAGTTACGTGCCGATCGTCGAACGGCGCAAGTCCCTGGCGTGGACGGCGGAGCAGCGGCTGTTCCAGGAGTATCGCCGCGGGCGGTATGTGGAGTTCAACTTGGTGTACGATCGCGGGACGATCTTCGGCTTGAAAACCAACGGCCGCACCGAGAGTATCCTGATGAGCCTGCCCCCCGTCGTGCGGTACATCTACGACTATCAGCCCGCCGCAGGCAGCCCCGAAGCCGAACTCACCGACTATTGGCTGAAGCCAAAAGACTGGACGAGCATGTGAATGAGGCTCGCGGAATCGACGTAAGTCACAATTGCCGATGCCCCAAAACTGCTTTTTGGGGTGTTTTTTCGTCCCAAAACGCCACTTTTCGATCGGCTTTCGCCGATCCATTTCGTGGGTTTTTGCGGTATCCTGTCATCCTGTCGTGAGTTATGTCGAGGATCTCGATTTCGCATCAACCGAAACGACTGGTCATTTCGCGACCAAATGCGACCGAAAATCGACCAACATTGACCGAAAATCGACCGGATGTGACATAAAATCGACCGAACCCGACACTTTTGCGTCACTTCGTGCACGATGCAAAAGTCGACTTACGTCAAATCGCCTGCGATTTTTTGACTTCGCGAATTTGTATGGGTGAGGCCAATCGAAAGCCCACAACGAACGTCCGTGGGAACTTCCTCCCTCCAAATCCTGAAACCGGCGTGAATCGCTCATTTGGAAAAAGTTCGCCAATTCCACGAAAAAGTTCTTGCATTCGGTTTCGGCTCCGTTTACCTTCACAGATGTACTCGATCAAGAAACGGGCGACGAGCCACAGTTTCGCCACTCACTTGCTGGAAGCCGGCTACGACATCCGCACCGTGCAAGAACTCCTCGGCCACGACGACGTGAGTACGACGATGATTTACACGCACGTGTTGAACAAAGGCGGCCGGGGAGTGAAGAGCCCGCTCGACGAATAGCTTGGCAAGTACCGTTAGTGGGATAGCTTGCCAAGAAATCAGGTGGCCGACGCTTCGCAAGTGGCGTATGGGTATGAACTTAACCGGCTCGTGGCCGGTTCAGGGACGTTCGGTGTTAGTTTGCCA
>JAYVQG010000236.1:0-6203 GCA_043757025.1 Limnoglobus sp. | reverse complement strand
TGGTTCTGGCGTGATTGGAATTGGGCGAAATCGGACGTAAGTCGTTGGTGTGTTAGGTTGATTCCGAAATCGGGAATGATTCCAGGGATGGGTGGGTGGGTAAGTGGTGGAATCATTCTCTGCTACCCAAAATCGCCGCAATTGGAACCAGGCCTCCGAACCTTGCTTCCCACCCGGTTGTTGGATGGGATGTTCGCCGGCGGTGCCGTAGTTGCCCAATCGGCGTTTGGGATCCTGCTCGGATGCCGGTGCGCCATCGGGTATCGCGGGTGTTTGTGGAGTAATCGGTTCGTGCGGATCCGAACCCGAGCGATTCCCCTGTGGAACGGGTGCCGGTCCGCCTTTGTGTTTCTTCGACATCGTTTTCTCCTGCATAATGGATGTGGCAAGGAGAATAATCAGCAATTCGCGTGCCGCTTGGAAACTACGGCACGATTCGCGGGCAAGCGGTCGTCGCGGAGTTTACTTGGGAGCCGCAGCGACATACACGCGCCGTTTATCGAAGCTGTGGTCGCGCATTTTCGACCCATCCGGGGTCACGTACATCACGTTGGTATCGAACCAATACTCTCCCGTTTCGACATTTTCGATCTGGATTTTCCAAGTCGGGGGATCGACAGTCATATCCACGATTGCGTTTTGAATGCGACTGACGTTGGTTACACTCGTTTTCTGCCATTTGACTTCGACGTGGAGGATCTTCCAGTCCTTGGTCGTGCGAACGACCCCGGTCGCCACGACGATACCACTCGCCAACACTTTCGGGTTCAGGTGTGCTTTCCCGTCGAATTCTACGAGCGGGTCGGGGATGGGCGGCTGTTTTAAAGGTGGGGGGACAGGAGCGGCGTGGGCCTCCGGGTAAACCGCCAGTGTAGTACACACGGTGGCCACGCCCATCCCGAACGCACGCCGATTCACAATCGCTTCATTCATGGAATCACCTGGGAGTTAAAATTCGCCGACCACTACTGTTAAAGTATAAAGTTTCAACAGTCGGTGAGGTTGCAAATAACCTTGAATAATTCTTGATTCCACGCGACTCACTTGCTCGCCGTTGGCGGACATACTGTAGCTGTGTCACACTCTTCCCGAACGAGGTGCTTCATGCGATTCTTTTTGACTCTCTCCCTCTTGTGTCTGTGTCGCGTCGCTGCGAATGCGGCGGGGACTTACCACGAGGTGGCGTATCCGCCGTCGGAGAAGCCCGGCGAACTCGCGCTCGGCGTCTCGTATACGATCTGGATTCCGGACGGCGTGAAGACCGTTCGCGGGGTAATCGTCCATCAGCATGGTTGCGGCACGGGGGCGTGTAAGGGCGGCGCGACGGCAGCGTACGACCTGCACTGGCAGGCACTCGCGAAGAAATGGGATTGCGCGCTCCTCGGCCCGTCGTACCACCAAGACGATAGACAAAACTGTCGGCTCTGGTGCGACCCGCGCAACGGATCGCGACAAACCTTCCTGAACGGTCTCGGCGATTTGGCCGCGAAAGCGAAGCACCCCGAACTGAAAACGGTGCCGTGGTGCCTATGGGGTCACTCGGGCGGCGGCTACTGGGCGAGCCTCATGCAAACGTCGGACCCCGAGCGAATCGTCGGCATCTGGTTCCGTTCCGGCACGGCGTATTCGACTTGGGAGAAAGGCGAAATTGCGAAGCCGACGATCTCCGAAGCCGCGTACGGCGTGCCGATGATGCTGAACCCCGGTGCGAAGGAAAAGGACGACAAACGCTTCGCCGGAGCCTGGACCGGTTCGATGGCGATGTTCGCTGCGTACCGGGCGAAAGGCGCACCGGTCGGCTTTGCACCGGACCCGCGCACCGCACACGAATGCGGCGACTCGCGCTACCTCGCGATCCCGTTCTTCGATGCGTGCCTGAACGCACGGCTACCCGACGACGGTTCGCAAAAGCTGAAGCCGATCGACCCCAAGAGCGGCTGGCGCGCGTTGCCCGAAACTGACAAAGCGATGTCAGCGACGGACTATAATGGCAAGCCCGAATCGGCGATGTGGCTGCCAAACGAGCGGTTCGCGAAACAGTGGGCGGAGTATGTGAAAACCGGTTCGACCGAAGATACCACGGCACCGCCCGCACCAACCGGCGTGACGGTCACCGCGAAAGACGGCGTCGTTCAATTGCAGTGGGACGCCGAGGCCGATTTGGAAAGTGGCCTCCGCTCGTTCGTGATTCAGCGCGACGGCAAAGACCTGTCGCCGTTCCCGGAGAAACCGATTGGCCGGTTCGGTCGCGCATTATTCCAGACGATGTCGTACCACGACACGCCCGAGAAACCGCTCGCCGAAATGATCTACATCGACGAAGCCGCGAAGCCCGGCGTGACGCACGAATATCGCGTGATAAGCGTCAACAGCGTCGGCCTGAAATCCAAACCATCGAAACCGGCAAGCGCGAAATGAGGTGACGACTACTCTCGCTTCCCGCCAAAGATCCCAGGTATCGTGCGGTTGCTGAGTCGATCGAGAAAATCGCTCAGCCCGTTATCGCGACCGTTCCTCTTCAGAAGATCGAACGGCGCATCGTGACACTGCTTTCGTCGCGTAATGGAATCTCCAATCAAGCGGGACATTACGTGTTTTGGATGTCGAACGTCGGATGATTTCGCAGCACGTAGACGATGAGATTCTCGAATGGGATGAACGCCATCGAGATCTTTTGCCACTTCGTCAATTCGTTTGGCTTCTCCATCGGTCAATTCGTGTTTGAAGCCCGCGAGTTCCCAGCATTCCGTTTCGGGGTCTGGCACGCCAACCACGATGGGTGTAACAAATTTTTGATAATGTGCATTCAGACTCAATAAGCCATCGCGGCGTTTCTCGTCGCTGTCGGCGTCGAGCAGCAGTACGATCGCGTCGGGTTTTTGCGAGTCGTCAGCGAAGAAGACCGCATTGACGAATCGTTCAAAATAAATGCAGTACGGATGTTTTGGCAAGCCAGCCCCGAAAGGCTTGGTGAAAATCATCTCTTTTCGGTACTTGTCGCGTTCCGTCAATTTGTTCGTCACCTTTTCGATATGTCCCCATCGAATGAACGTTTCTAACGGCACTTCAGACGACGTATCACTGCCAACGTAAACTCTCGCCGCATCGAGGTTCCCCTCCGCCCAATCTGGGCCGTGAACCTCGATTGTGCGATCGATGTAGCGTGAGCAGACGTCGAAGTCGTACGGCGATTCGCAAACAACCAGTATCGGATGACTCATTGGCTGAAAGCGGCGGATGTGTCGTTTTCGTACTCGAAGGAGCTGCGAGCCGACTGGCATTGAGTTGAATTAACTCAGCAGGCTGGAAATCGAAATCGTTTTGAGGAACTTGGTGACTCACTATTTCCCCGCCATTTACAGAAATAACTTTGCAAGCCCAATTCTGCGGTAGTGGCCCACCTAATCCATGGTCGGCCAGTATATTTGTTGGATGTGAACAAAATTGGAGTTTCAAATTTTTGCTACCACATACTTCTACGACTTGGATTTCGTTCTCGCCGTTATAAGTCGTGCTTAGCGCAGCTAGTATATTGTCTTTGCCAGTGTCAAATGTCTTCATACCTCCAACCTGGCTCATCCAGTAAATGCCCTTCAAAATACTCGACTTGCCGCTGCCGTTGGGACCGACGATGACGGTCAGCCGTTCGTCGAATGTGATCTCCGCGTCTTTTAACGCTTTGAAGTTCTGGAATTTGGCTCGTGTGATCATGTTGGCCTCGAATGATCGTTCAAAATGCTATCATACCGCCCCGCGACGGTTGTCGCGGGGCGTTGCTGGCGTTTACTCCATGCGTTTTTGCAGTTCCTGGTTCACCGCTTCGAGGTACTGTTCGGTCGTCAAGTATGGTGTGGTTTCGCCGATTAGCAGTGCGAGGTCTTTGGTCATCTTGCCCGATTCCACGAGGTCGACGCAGACCTTTTCCACGGTCTCGGCAAACTTCACCACGTCGGGCGTGTGGTCCATTTTGCCTCGATAAATGAGGCCGCGCGTCCAGGCGTAAATTGACGCGATCGGGTTCGTGCTGGTCGGCTTGCCTTGCTGGTGCATCCGGTAGTGGCGCGTCACGGTGCCGTGTGCGGCCTCGGATTCGATCGTGCTGCCATCGGGACTCATCAGCACCGAGGTCATCAAGCCGAGCGAACCGTAACCTTGGGCCACGGTGTCCGATTGCACGTCGCCATCGTAGTTTTTGCAAGCCCACAAGTAGCCGCCGCTCCACTTCATGTTGCTGGCTACCATGTCGTCGATCAGGCGGTGTTCGTACGTGAGCTTTTTGGCTTCGTATGCAGCCTTAAACTCCTTGTCGAAGATTTCCTGGAACAGGTTCTTGAACCGACCATCGTAGACTTTCAGGATCGTGTTCTTGGTCGAAAGATAGACGCAATACTCGCGGTCCATTCCATAGTTGAAGCAGGCCCGCGCGAAGCCGACGATCGATTCGTCCAGGTTGTACATCGCCATCGTGACGCCGCTGCCGGGGGCTTTATACACTTCGCGTTCGACCACCGGCCCACCGTCTGCAGGGGTGTAAGTCAGCTTCACCGTGCCCGCGCCGGGGAACAAAATTTCGCTCGCTTTGTACTGATCGCCGAAGCCGTGGCGGGCAACGACGACGGGCTTATCCCAGTGCTTGACGAGCCGCGGTACGTTGCTGCAAATGATCGGCTCGCGGAAAATCGTGCCGTTGAGGATGTTGCGAATCGTGCCGTTCGGCGACGGGTACATCCGCTTCAGGCCGAACTCTTTGACGCGCGATTCGTCGGGCGTAATCGTGGCGCACTTCACCGCGACGCCGTGTTTCTTGGTGGCTTCGGCCGATTCGAACGTCACCTTGTCGTCGGTCGCATCGCGATGTTCGATGCTGAGGTCGTAGTATTTGAGGTCGATATCGAGGTAAGGGAGGATCAACTTTTCGCGAATGTTGTGCCAGATGATCCGCGTCATCTCGTCGCCGTCCATCTCGACAATCGGGTTCTTGACTGCAATTTTCGCCATGAGAGAGAGCGCTCCGGGTAACGAGGTGCCGCCTGCGGTTTGTCAATAGTTTACGTAGACCGCGATATGACGAACAGAAGGGACGAAAGCAAAACGGTTCTCGTTTCGCGTTTTGTTTTCTACCGAACCTTCTTCGGCTCTTGCCCGTCATCACTGGCATGGAATACTGGTTCACTGCGGATTTACACTTGGGGCACAACAACATCTTGAAGTTGTGCCGCCGCGATGCGTTTCTTTCCCCACAGGAAATTGAAACGCTCGACAGGAACGAACCACTCAAGGTATCGAAGGAATCCGGCGAGCGTCACGACGATACCATCATCCGCAACATCAACGCGGTCGTCGAACCCGGCGATGAACTGTGGGTACTCGGGGACTTTTGCTGGGGCGGGAGTGGCAAAGCGGCCGATTACCTCGACCGGATCGCCTGCAAAAACGTGAATTTAGTGCAGGGAAACCACGATTCGGATAGTGTGTTGCCGTTGTTCCGGCAGGCGTGGCAACAAGGAATGCTCGAAGCCGACGGACAGTTAATCTGGCTGAATCATTATCCGATGCGGTCGTGGGACCGGAGTTTCCACGGAAGTTGGCAACTGTACGGCCACGTTCACGGGCGCATGAAACACCTCGACGACGCCGACCCGTGTGTGCTGACGAGGGACGTGGGCGTCGATCCTCTGAAATTTCAGCCGATCAGCCTGACGCAACTGCGAGCGCATTTCGCACCGAAGGAAGCCGCATTCCGGCAACGGAAACTCGGATTGAGCGGCAAAGGTACCGTCGATTGGGCCTAGTCGCGAAGGAAAGGCGTTGCGCTGCGATAATGCAGACTGGAATTTCATCGTTCCGCTGCTATAAATATCGTGTCGAAGCATCGGTTCAAAAATTGAAGGCGTAGCTCAGCTGGTAGAGCAGCAGACTTTTAATCTGCGGGTCCTGGGTTCGATCCCCAGCGCCTTCACTCGTGCAAGACGAAGCAGACCGACGCGGAAACGCGCCGGTCTGCTTCATTTCCAGGCTTTCCGTCACGCCCCCACTCGTTCCGTCGAAGATGCCCAAAGTGTACTTTAGTGCAGTTCGATGCAACCCGATGTCCCCTGTCACTGCGCCCGGCACTACGCCAAAATCACAAGCTACTACGCCCGGCACTACGCCAAAAACGCAATCGGTACCGGTCATGCGAAGGGGGATTTCCGTTGCGTTCG
>JAYVQG010000235.1:0-23642 GCA_043757025.1 Limnoglobus sp. | reverse complement strand
TTGCCGACGTTTGGCTGAAAATCCTGTTGCAACTGTCTATTCAGGTTCATTAATAGATAGCTGACACGGACCAACTTCAGTAGGCTGAAGGGTTACGTTTTAACTTATTACACAGGAAGTAGATGATTTCATCGCCACTCCATCGCCCACGATAGATTTTCGCTTCGCTGAAACGTTTACTTAATCCTTCGCCAGTCCACCAACTGCAAAATAACTTTGGAGCATCTTGATCCATTCGCTCAGTTGGTTTGACGTTTTCAGTAAACCAATTTGCCAATTCATTTAGACTTTCGACGTTAGGCGGTCTGGTGGCAATATTTGTGAGTAAAACTTTCAGAACATCTGCTTGGTTCATCGCAAACCTTCGTAGTATTCGGTTGCATAGTTATGTGCCAGTCGCACATTTTATTTACGTTCAAACACCCCTCTGTACTGCGGACTATACGCAATCAAAGAGGGTAGAAAATTTAGAAAATAACCGAACCAATATCGTGTTCGCTCACTTGAAGTTCTTCAGCCACTCGTCGAAGCCCTTTTTGTGCTTCTCGACGGTCTTTTCCGGGCCGATGAGCGTGAAGTAATACTGGCTGTCCTTCGTTTCAAAGACCACGTAAAGTTGGCGATACCCGGCGATCGGCGTGCCCTTTTCGGCCATCGGGAATGGCTTCTTGATGAACGTGCCTTTCACGTCCTGATAGGTGGCGGCGATCTCACCAACTTTGAACTTCTTGTCGACGGTTTCTTCGACTTTGTCTTTGCCGTCGGCGGGCTGGAACTTCGCGACCTGGCGTTTCAGATTCGCCTCGATCGTGCCACTGCCGCCGGGGAACTTGAACAGCGCCAACTCGGCTTCGTCCTTGTCGCCTTCGGCCTTCGGCAGCTTGAACTGCGTCAACCGCATCGCGTTCGACGGGGCTTCTTCTTTCCAGTCGGCGGGCGTCGTCGACTTCATCCCGGCGAGTTCGACTTCGGTGCCTTTCTTCTTGTCATCGGCAGCGGTAACGAAGCTCGTCACGATGACGGCCACCGCAAGTGCAGCGAACGAACGCATCAGTCATTCCTCCGGAATCGGTGAGTGTGGAACCGAAGGGGATTATAGGCCCGGCGCGACGTGCAGGCGCAAGAACCACTCGCGAAGCACCGCTTCGCGCGCCGTATACGCCTTTGCGGCCTCGTCGGTCGTTACTGCCACGAAGCGTACGAACGTGCCGGGCCGCAACTGGGCGAGTGCGTCGAGGTCGGCCCGAATCACATGTGCGATCTTCGGGTAACCGCCGATAGTTTGGCCATCGACGCCGAGAACGATCGGCTGACCGTCGTTGGCAATTTGCACCGAACCGGGGACGACCGCTTCCGAAATCAACTCGCCGGGCCGCCGTTCGAGCGTCGTCCCACGTAGCCGTAGACCCATGCGGTTGCTGGCGCTCAGTACTTCGTAATTCGCCTCGAAGAATCGCTCGGGGTGCAGGAACCAATCGATTTGTGGGCCGGGTAACGTGCGAATGATCGTCGCGTTTGCACTCTCGACAATCGCTGACACCGGGCTGACAGCAAACGGCAACGCGCGGCCGCCGACGCTCGATTCGGCACACGGTAAACTGTCGCCGACAGCAATCGGTGACAGCCCACTGGCACTGTTCATGATGTGCGGGACATCGAACCCGCCCGCGACGCACAAGTAGCCGCGCACCCCCGTCGGAGTACCGCCAATCTTCAGCACATCGCCCGCTTCGAGCGTGAATGTCGTACCCGGTGGCAAGCGGCCTTTGTTGGCAATCGCCGCGAGAAATGGCGAGCCAAACAGCACGCATGCGGTACGCTGATCGGCTTGCAGCGTCGGCCCCGCCATCGTGATCTCGAGCGCCGGTGCGGTCGGTTCATTTCCCAAAAGTGCATTGCCCAGTTCGTACGCCGCGCGATCCGCAGCCCCACCCAGCGGCATCCCCAAATGCCGAAACGCCGGCCGCCCGCCATCGACGACGATCGAGTGTAATCCC
This sequence comes from Limnoglobus sp., assembly GCA_043757025.1. GTDB lineage: Bacteria > Planctomycetota > Planctomycetia > Gemmatales > Gemmataceae > Limnoglobus. The sequence continues at coordinate 21,645 of JAYVQG010000235.1, read as the reverse complement.
GGTTCCAGTACCGTTAGCGCCATGGAATGATGATAGTCCACCGAAGGGTACGATCATTACCCAGATCATCACCCAGGGGTACGACGAAGCGTCTAACCCTGGGCTATGAGATGAAACCCCGTTGGGGTAAAGAATCACGCCGCTTTTCGCGTTGCGATTGTTGTCGCTTCGAGGTTGCGGCGGTCGCGGACGACGTAGGGCGGTTTGCCTTGGCTTTCAAAGTAGATGCGTGCCATCACTTCACCGATGAGGCCGAGGCTGAGGAACTGCACGCCGATGAGTTCGACCATCACGCCGATGAGGAAGAGCGGGTTTGCAGTCATGCCGGGGCCAGTCGTGAACTTCATGACAACGGATGCGCCGAGGCTCAGGATGCCGAGCATTAGGAAGATCAGACCGACGCCGCCGAACAGGTGCATCGGCCTTGTCTGGTAGCTCGCAAGGAACTTCACAGTCATCAAATCCAGCACCACGCGGACGGTTCGCGTCAGGTTATATTTCGACTTCCCCGCCGTGCGCGGGTGGTGACGTACGGGCACTTGCGCGACCTTCGCGCCTTGCTGAATGAGTAGCGCCGTAATGAAGCGGTGCATCTCGCCGTAGAGCGATAGCCCATCGACGAATTCGCGGCGAACGACGCGGAGCGTGCAGCCGAAATCCTTGAACGGCACGCCGAGAACCTTGCGGATCACCGCGTTCGCGCACCAACTCGGCACCTTGCGCAGGAACAATTTATCGCGGCGATTGGCACGCTGCCCGAGCACGGCATCGTAGCCTTCGTTCAGCGTTTCGAGCATGTGCGGAATGTCGGCGGGGTCGTTCTGCAAATCGCCGTCGAGCGTGGCAATCACGTCGCCGGTGGCGGCATCGAAGCCCGCTTGCATCGCCGCCGATTGGCCGAAGTTACGCCGCAATCGCACGACTTTCACCCGGCGATCGTCCGCTGCCAACGACGACAGTTCCTCGAAGGTGCCATCGCTGCTGCCGTCGTCGACGAACACGACTTCCCAATTCGGCACGCTACGTAGTGCATCGCGTAGCCGGTCGATCATCGGCACGATGTTTTCGCGTTCGTCTTTGACGGGAATGACTACGGAGAGAGCGTTCATCGCGTCGGCCCCTGGGCTTCGATGGCGAGCATCATCGGGTCGGACCCGAACTGGTAAAAACCGGTCTGGCGGATCGGCACGCCGGCCTCGGTGGCATTCATCAAATCGACGCGCACGAAGTAACGCCCCGGCACGTTCAACGGCGGTATCGCGAGCGTGAGTTCGATCGTTTCTCCGGGCTTCACGGTACGGCGGAACAAGCCCGCTTGGCCCGAATGCACGTACGCACCTTGTGTGTTTTGCACGCTGAACTGCACGTGAACGCCCGCGTAGTTTCCGGGCTTCATCTCCCACGCATCGTGTGCCGTATTCTTCGCAAGGATCTTCACCGCAAGCCATTGACTGGTCGGTGTCAGTAGCGGGACATCGATCGAACGCCCACCGGTAAGCGTGAGTTCGCCCGCCGTCGCGCCGGGTGTGTAATGCTCGGCGGCCCACTTGCGAAACAGTGCGGGCGTGTGTTCGCGGCCATCGAGCCAGCGTTCGTAAATTTCAAAAAACTCGTCGATGGCAGCGGTGCGACCGAAACGAAAGTGGCCGAAGCGCGGCCACAGTTGTCGCCGCGCCCGGTTGAGGCTGGCGTCCGAATACAGCAACATGCCAATCGTGGCCGCCAACCCCGTGCGATCCGCGCCGCGTTTGCAGTGGAACAGAATCGGGTATTCGGAGCGGTCGAAGACTTCGATTAAGCGTCTCAGTTCGATCGGCGGCGGCAGACGATTCGCCGACAGCGTGATGTCTTCCTGGCTGATGCCGTTCGCGTTCGTGATGCGAACTTCCTCGGCATACCACGGCGATTCGGGGCCGGGACAGAAGCCGCGCAGGTTCACCACGGTGCGAATGCCGTCGTCGGCAATCGCGCGTTCCAGACTCGCCGCCGACGGTTGGTTGTAGCGGTACAGCATACCCGGAACGACGACGTGCCGATTCGTCCCGAACAGCACCCGCGCGGTTTCCAAAACCACGACGAGCACGACGAGCCACACCGCCACACGCCGCCACGACGGCTTCCATTTTCGTAACATGTTGCGAAGTGTAACCCGATTCCGAAGAAGTGCGGAAGGCCGAGTTCACTCACAACGCGCAACGACTCACTCGCAACGATTTTTCGTTACGAAATCCGCATCACATACTCAGGAACTTCGCCACTGCTGCGTTAAATGCGTCGGGGGTCTCGAGATTCGGCAGGTGGCCCGCGTCGGGGAGGCTGACGTAGGTGCTGCCGGCAATGCGGCTGGCGGTGTGTTTCGCACCGGCGGCGGGGGTGATTGCGTCGTGTTCGCCGACGATTACGAGTGTGGGAACGCGAATCGCGGCGAGGCCCGGTACGGCGTCCGGATGGTCGCGGAGGGCTTTCACGCCAGCGAGAATGCCGTCGAGCGATTGCGCCGCACCGATCCGTCGTACTTCTGCGACGATCTCCGGTTTCGATGCCCGCGTCAGATCGCACAACGCTCTCGGGATCATGTCCTCGATCGCTTTCGCGGGCGTCAGCGTCGCGGCACCCGCAAGCACTTTGTCGCGGTTCGCCTTCATCGCGGCATCGTCGGGTTCCGCCTTGGTGTCGATCAACATTAATTTTCGCACGCGTTCGGGGTAACGCCGCGCGATGGCGAACGCCACGTAGCCGCCCATCGAACAACCGCCGAGCGCGACCGGTTCGTGAACGGCCAGCCCATCGAGAAAGTCCACGATGATGTCGGCCATACCGTCAATCGTGATATCGGGTACGAAGGTCGTCTCGCCGAAACCCGGAAAGTCCGGTGTAATCACGCGATGCGACTGCGAAAACGCATCGAGTTGCGCACGCCACATCTGTCGAGAAAACGGGAACGCATGGAGCAACACGATCGGCGGCCCCACGCCAACCGAATCGTAGCCCATCCGCACGCCCGTTTTGGGAAGGTCGATCGTTGCCATAGTAATACCCCTTAAATAATGCGGTTCACATTTGCGTACAAAGATGCAAAATTTATGCCAGAGCGTAGACGGCGAATCTTTTGCGAAACCGGCACGCGAAATGCGCGGTATATCGCTTCATGCTTCGCCAGTCCGTTCCATCCTATACCTGTGATGATCGGACCTCGTCGCAGAGAAGGCGACTATGACTTTTGCTGCCGTTACCGAGCCGAAACCGGCGTTGGAAATTCCGCCTGAGTTGGTCGATCACCCGCGTTACCGGGTGATGAACCTGCTCGGCGTCGGCGGCATGGGCGTCGTGTATCAGGCCGAACATTTGATGATGGGCCGCATCGTCGCGCTCAAAATGATCTCGATGAAATACACCGCGAACGCGAAAGCGGTCGAACGATTTCGCCGCGAAGTGCGGGCGGCGGCTAAGCTGACGCACCCGAATATCGTCACCGCCTACGATGCCGATGAAGCGGGCGGGCGGCACTTCCTCGTGATGGAATGCGTCGACGGTGTCAGCCTCGACCGGCTCGTGAATCGGCGCGGCCCGCTGCCTGTTGCGAACGCCTGCCAGGTGATCCGCCTCGCGGCACTCGGGCTGCAACATGCGCATGCGAAGGGCATGGTTCACCGCGACATCAAGCCGCAGAATATCATGGTCAATCGCAAGGGGAACGTGAAAATTCTCGACTTCGGCCTCGCCCGACTAATCGTGGATAGCGATGTCGCACTCGATTCCGAAGATGGTGAAACGCCCAGCGCGAACCCCGCGATGACGAGTGCCAGCACGGTGATGGGTACGCCCGATTACCTCGCGCCGGAACAAGCCCGCAACTCGCACGATGTCGATATCCGCGCCGATATTTACAGCCTCGGCTGCACGCTTTACTTCGCCCTAACGGGGAAACCGCCGTTCGCACAATCGCGCACCGCGTTCGATAAAGTCCTCGCGCACACGCAGTCCGAACCGCCGTGCCTCAAACAATTTCGCGACGATTTGCCCGATGGCGTACTCGAAATCGTTGCGAAAATGATGTCGAAGACACCCGCCGACCGGTACGCGACCCCCGCCGAAGTCGCGACGGTTTTGCTGCCGTTCACGAAGGCCGCACCTTCGACGCAGTATACCGCCACGCCCGTGATGGAATCGTCCGAACCGATGTTCGGCAATTTTGAATTGGTCGATGAATCCCCGCCGGTGTCGGTGCCACCCGAGCCGCGGACGGGCTGGGGGCGGAAGCGTTACGCTGGGCTGGTGGGCATCGCGTTCGTTGCGTTCGTCCTGCTCGCCTCGGCAAATCGTTCGCCGGAAGTGAAAGCCGTGGCGACCACTTCGCCGAGTGGGAAAGCCGTGGCCGTAATACCCAAGGCCGTAGTTCCGGTCGTCGTGTCGCCGCGGGTCGCTATCGTACTCCCGCAGTACGGCGTCTCCCTCGCCGATTACGAACCGGTTCGCGATCGGCTCCATTCACTGGGTGCCAACGTGACGACCGTGGCGCGCCGGCGGGGTGCGTGTGCTCTCACCCAAGGCGACGGGCGATCCGCCCCGATTGCAGACCGCGCGTTAACCGAGATTCTCGCGGACGATTTCGATGCCGCCGTGTTCCCCGGTTTCGCGACGACGGAATATATGGGGCCGGCCGATTCGCGCGAGCGTGTGAAACGGCTCGTCGAGCAGTTGATCGAATCGAAAAAAGTCGTGGCCGCAATCGGCGCGGGCGAACGGACGTTGGTAGAACTCGGCGTGATGCGCGGTCGCCGTGCGGCGCGACCGAGCGAAAAAGTCTTCACTGTCTTCGATCGTACGGATCGTGCGAATTTGCCGAACTGGGCCGGTGCGTGGGCGTACGTCGTCGAAGATGGCCCGGTCATCACCGCGAGCGGCCCGAGCCACGCCACCGATTTCGCGAACGCCATTTACGCGGCCATCGAAAGGAACCGGGCGAAACCGTAATCTTCCTATCGGCACTCGCCGTTTTGCCGCGAGCCGCAGCGCTGGGAACCGAGGTAGATTCGCGTGGCGACCGAGAAGGCGACGGCACTCGTAATACGCGGGACCGACTGGAGCGAGACGAGCCGCATTGCGACGTTGTGGACGCGCGAGTTCGGCAAAGTGCGGGCGTTGGCGAAAGGCGGGCGACGGCTGAAATCGAACTTCGAGAGCGCGTTCGATCTCCTTTCCGTTTGCGACGTCGTGTTTTTGCGGAAGGCCCACGGCGGGCTGGATCTCTTGACGGAAGCCCGCGTTCGCGAGCGGTTTCCCGAACTGCGATCCGATCTGCGTTCGCTGTACCTCGGTTATTACATTGCGGAACTGCTCTCCGACGGCACCTTCGACTACGACCCCCATCCCCCACTTTTCGATGCCGCCCTCGCCACGCTTCGCCGCTTACGCGACCCGACCGTCGACCGTTGGGCGACCGCTTCGGCATTTGAGCTTGTTTGGCTCCGCGAACTCGGTTATTGCCCGCGCTTCGAGACCTGCGCCGCCTGTGGCACCGCACTCGTTCCCCAATTCGGGAGCGACCGCGTCGTTTACAGTGCGGCAACGGGAGGCGTCGTCTGCGGGGCGTGCGTATCGTCGGTTTCCGACCGAAGAACGCTCACCGTCGAAAGTTGGCGGGCGCTCCGAATGCTCGCGACGGGCGATGAATCGGTGCTACTGCCGGGGGTGCGACGCGAAGTGCGTGCGTTACTCGGTCAGACCGTTAGCGGGATTCTCGGACGTCGGCCGAAGATGCTGAACTACGTCGATGCCGTGGGGTCGGGGTGATTGGAAATTGTCTTTACGGGGGGTGGGCATGGTTACCGATCGATATCGAATGCGACACCGCACGGCGGTTTTCGCCACCCTGGCCGTCGTTGCGATCACCGGCTGTCAAACTTTCAAAAGCGTGAAGGCGAAGACGTACGAAACGGCCCGTTCGATCGTTACGAGTTCGTACGACGACCCGAACGTCGAAAGCAAGATGGCAGAGGGCGAACGGTTGTACGAGGCGGGTCAGTTCGGGGCCGCTCGGAAGATTTTCAACGAACTCGCGGGCAACACGCTGAACCCGGAACTGCTTTCGGAGAAGGCGCGATTCCTCGAAGCCGACTGTTACCGCAACGAACGCAAGCTCCCGGATGCGGCGGATACTTACCACAAAATGCTCATCGATCATTCGTCGGGGCCATACCGCGAACGGGCGTGCCAGGAAATCTTCAAGATTGCCGACTACTGGCTCGACGACACCCGTGCGGAAATTCAAGCGGCGCAAGGAGGCGAGAACGTCTTCAAACGTCGCATGACGCGGCTATTCCACGTCGATCGTAGCAAGCCGAACATGGACATCGAAGGTCGTGCGCTCCAAGCGTTGGAGCACGTTCATACGAACGACATCACGGGGCCGCTCGCCGACAAAGCGTTGTTCTGGTCGGGTTACGTCAACTTCTATCGCGGTCGATACGAAGAAGCCGACCAGAATTTCAGCATGTTGATCGAGATGCACAAAGACAGCCCGCTGCGGCCGACGGCGACGGAACTGGCGATCATCAGCAAGAACAACAGCACGGGCGGTGCGGTCTACGACGGGCAGAAAGCCGCCGAGGCACTCCAGATGGTCCACCACGCGGAAGCTTCGATGCCGGAGTTCAGCAGCGAAGAAAAATCGGGCTTCTTGACTCGGCAGAAGCTCGCGATCCGGATGCAGCAGGCCGAGAAAGACTACAAAACCGCCGAATATTACGAGCAAACGCGACACCCTGGCTCGGCCTACTTCTATTACGAAATCGTGCGACGCCGTTATCCGGGCACGAAATACTCGGACCTTGCGACCGCACGGATGGACCAGATTCGCAGTCGAGCCGAAGCCGATGCCGCCGCACCGCCATCGCAAAGCACGTTCGGCACGATGAAGAAACAACTCGGCCGGTTAGTCGGTCAGTCGGTGCCCGAAGAGGGCGTCACCAACGCGAGCGGATCGGCACCGATCCCGAAAGATCCTGGACAGCAACAGAGGTAGGCGAAATGCGAGTCTACTCGTTGATCGTGGCCATTGCCGCCACTGCGATTGTCGGTTGTCAGAGTGGTGGGAACGTCTCGTTGTTCGGATACTCGACGGCTCCGCCGTTCGATCCGAACATCAAGACCGTGTACGTTCCCGTGTTCAAGAACACCGCGTTCCAGACGACGCCGAACCGGGAAATCGAAGTCGATCTCACCGCCGCGATCATTCGGGAAATTCACTCCCGAAGCACGATGCGCGTCGTGTCGGATCGCGACGCGGCCGACACGGAACTCCTCGGCACGATTTTTAACATCGAAAAGTACATCTACAACCGCAACCAGCAGAACCACACGCGCGATGCGGAGATCGTCATCACCGCCAACATCGTTTGGCGCGATATGCGAACGGGCCGCGTCTTGTCGAACCGACGCCCGTTCGGCACCACTGCCGAACCCGCCGTCCCATTCGACCCGAGCCTGCCGCCACCCGATCCGGTGTCAGTGAAGGAGATCGGCCTGCCCGTGAAGGTCGTTGCCACCGGTCGCCTCATCCCCGAACTCGGGGAATCGAACGCGACCGCGAACAAATCTGCCGTCGACAAGATGGCGAAGCAGATCGTGAATATGATGGAAGTCGCGTGGTAAGGTCAACCGTGGGGCACGTTTCCAACGTGCCCTACTCGCGCGATCGTTCGCGACGAGCACGTTAAAAACGTACTCCCCATCTGAGGCTGTATTTGAAAATCCCGTCGCCGCTCGTCTGGAAATGTACCGACCGGCATTACGACTGCCGATCGCGCGCCCTCGTCCTCGGCATTCTCAATGTCACCCCCGATAGTTTCTCCGATGGCGGTCGATTCTTCGACCATGCGCTAGCCGTAGAGCGCGGGCTGCAAATGATCGCCGAAGGGGCCGACATCCTCGATATTGGCGGCGAATCGACGCGCCCCGGTTCGGATCCGGTACCGCTCGAAGACGAACTTTCGCGAGTGATCCCGATCGTTCGCGAACTGGCGAAACGCACATCGGCGATGATTTCCGTCGATACATCTAAAGCCGAAGTCGCGCGTCAGTCGCTCGATTGCGGTGCGAAAATCGTCAACGATGTCACGGGGCTGTCCGGCGATCCGGCAATGGTTTCGGTCGTTGCAAAATATCGGGCGGGGGCGATCGTCATGCACATGCAAGGCACGCCGACGACGATGCAAACGAACCCGACATACGATGATGTCGTCGGTGATGTGGCTGCGTTTTTCGCGGCACGACTTCGCCACCTCGCCGATGCCGGTATCGACCCCGATTCGATTGCCATCGATCCGGGCATCGGCTTCGGGAAGACGCAAGAACACAACCTGACGCTGCTCGCGAATCTGGAACGGGTGAATGCGGTGGGCCGCCCGCTCTGCCTCGGCGCATCGCGAAAAGGCTTCATGGGGATCATCACGGGCCGCAATCGCGGCGAGCGTTTGGCGGGTTCGCTGGCGGTGGCGTGCTTCAGCCTCGCACGCGGTTCGTCGCATATTCTTCGCGTCCACGATGTCGCCGCGACCGTGGATGCCGTAAAATTATCTGCCGCCATCGATGCGTTCCGCGATACCGCCACCTGAGATACCCCGACCGTGACGATTTCCAAACTCGAAACTCAGTGCCGCGACATGGCGCAACGTGCGAAACGCGCCGCCGGCCAACTCGCGCTCGCTTCGACGGCGAAAAAGAACGCCTGGCTGCGCGCCGCTGCCGATTTGCTGGAAACGAAGGTCGAAACGATCGTTGCTGCCAACGCGAAAGACATCGCGAACGCGCCGGGTTACGGCCTCAACGCCGCGGCCATCGACCGGCTGACGCTCACCCCGACGCGCATTCGTGCCGCGGCTGAAGGCATGCGCCAAGTCGCAGCTTTGACCGACCCAATCGGCGAAGTGCGCGAAGGCGGCGTGCGACCCAACGGGCTGCAAGTGTTGAAAATCGGCGTGCCACTCGGGGTGATTTTCTTTCTCTACGAATCGCGGCCGAACGTCACCGTCGATGCCGCCGGGCTGTGCGTGAAAAGTGGCAACGCGGTCATTTTGCGCGGTGGCAAAGAGAGCCTGCATTCGAACGAAGCGATCCACGCGATTCTCGCCGGCGAACTCGCGAACCACGGGCTACCCACCGATGCTGTGCAACTCGTCGCCACCACCGACCGCGATGCCGTCGGGCATTTTTTGAAGATGAACGACCGCATCGACCTCGTCATTCCACGTGGCGGCGAGAGCCTCATCCGCAGGGTGGCCGCCGAAGCGACGATGCCGGTGTTGAAGCATTACCTCGGTAATTGCCACGTCTACGTCGATAAGGCCGCCGATCTCGACATGGCCGAGCGCATCGTCATCAATGCGAAGTGCCACCGGCCCGGCGTCTGCAACGCCGCCGAAAGCTTGCTCGTTCACGCCGATGTTGCGCAAACTTTCGTGCCGCGAATCGTGGCGACACTTCGCGAAAACCACGTCGAGGTACGCGGCTGCGAAGCCACCCGCAAGCTCGTACCCGATGTCGCACTCGCCACCGAAGCCGACCACGCGGCCGAGTTTCTCGACTTGATAATTTCGATGAAAATCGTCGCCGATTTCGATGAAGCCATCGAGCACATTCGCCGTTACGGTTCGCAGCATACCGACGCGATTATCACGTCCGACATTCAAACCGCACGTCGGTTCACGCTCGCCGTCGATTCGGCCGCCGTCGTTGTGAATGCGAGTACGCGATTCAACGACGGTTTCGAACTCGGCCTCGGCGCGGAGATCGGCATCAGCACCGACAAGTTCCACGCCCGCGGCCCATGTGGTTTGCGGGAGATGACCTCGTACAAGTACATCATCACCGGCGAAGGCCAGATCCGCGGTTGAACGCGGCGCGGTGAACCCTACCTAATGGAGAAACCGATGCGCTCTTCCCGACGACTCTGTCTGTTCCTGTTGGTAGCGTTCGCGCCGATACCGGCGCGATCTGCCGAACCCGATATTGCGGGCGTTTTACAGAAGTACGTCGACAACCACACGCTGGCTGGGGCGGTCACGGTGGTGGCTACGAAGGACAAAATCCTACACCTCGAAGCCGTCGGCTTTGCGGACATTGCGGCGAAGCAAGCGATGCGAACCGACAATCTGTTCTGGATCGCGTCGATGAGCAAGCCGATCACCGGCACCGCGTTGATGATCCTCGTCGACGAAGGCAAAGTGAACGTCGACGATCCGGTCGAAAAGTATCTGCCCGAATTTAAGGGCATCATGGTGATCGCGGAGCAGGACGCCAACCGCGTACTTTTGAAGAAGCCATTGCAGCCGATGACCGTGAAACACGTACTCAGCCACACGAGCGGGATGCGCTTCAGTTCGCCGATGGAGAAGCCGACGCTCGACACGCTGATGCTGCGCGATAGCGTGCGGAGCCACGCATTGCAGCCGCTACAGTGGGAGCCGGGCAGTAAGTATCAGTACAGCAACGCAGGTATCAACACCGCCGCACGCATCATCGAAGTCGTCAGCGGCGCGTCTTACGAAGAGTTCATGCAGAAGCGATTGTTCGACCCGCTCAAGATGACGGACACGACGTTTTGGCCCAACGCCGAACAGGTTTCCCGACTGGCGAAGACGTACAAACCGAACGCAGACAAGACGAATTTGGAAGTGACGACGATCGGCCAACTCACGTACCCGCTAACGGATCGCAAACGCACGCCGATGCCTGCGGGCGGACTATTTTCGACGGGGAAGGATGTCGCGCGGTTTTGCCAGATGGTCTTTAACGGCGGCGAACTCGACGGCAAACGCTACGTCTCCGAAGCATCGGTGAAGCAGATGACGAGCAAGCAAACCGACGACGCGATCAAGGAAGGTTACGGCCTGGGCTGGTCGACGAACGGCGGTTCGTACGGCCACGGCGGCGCGCTCGCCACGAACATGACAATCGACCCCAAGCGCGGCCTCGTCACGGTGTGGATGGTGCAGCACGCGGGCTTCCCCGGCGATGGGAACCAGAGCCACGGCGCGTTTCTGAAAGCCGCTGCAACTTTCGCTCCGGTCCGCTGACCGATTGTGCCGATAAACGACGAGTGACAACAGGAGTCTTGGACCCACACGATGTGGCTTCGCGTCTATTTACTGGCATTCGCGTTGTCCAGCGCCGGGTGTGCCTGGACGCCGAAGCCGTACGCCGACGATCCGCATTTTCGCGCCGGTAAGACGACGTTAGGACGCGCAAGTTCCACGTTACCCACCGGGTCAGATTCCCGCCCGGAACCAGCCCCGCCACCGGAAGACGAAGTCGTTCCGGACGACGAGGCGAAATGGTTTGCGGGGCGATACCGCTGATTGTGCCCGTCTGGTCGCAGGCTAACTGACCCTCCATTTCCGCACATCGCGACGCATGGCCCTCATCCGGTTCGGTGCTCGTGCGGTTTCCCCTTCCCGGCCACCTCTGAGAGGGGTATCAAGAATAGTGACCCGCTTCACATGAACGCAGAGAACGCGACCGATGGCTGCCCGCTCATTCGTCCACTTGCACTGTCATACGCACTACAGCTTGCTCGATGGGTACAACCGCATCCCCGCGCTGGTCAAGCAGACGAAATCGCTCGGGATGAACGCCTGCGCGATCACCGACCACGGCAACCTTTACGGCGCGATCGAGTTTTACTTGGCGTGCCGCGAAGGGGGCATCAACCCGATCATCGGTTACGAAGCCTACGTGGCCCCCGGTTCGCGCAGCGACAAATCGCCGCACCCGAGCGGCGAAAAGTATTACCACCTGACGCTGCTCGCGAAAAACAACGTCGGTTTCCGCAACCTCATCAAGCTGTCGAGCATCGCGTTCCTCGAAGGGTTTTATTACAGCCCGCGGATCGATCGCGAACTCCTCGCCGAGTACAGCGAGGGGCTGATCTGCCTCAGCGGTTGCCTCGCCGGCGAACTGAATCAGTACATCTTGCGCGATCAGATTCCGAAAGCGGAGGAACTGATCAAGTGGTATCGGAAGGTCTTCGGCGAAGATTTTTATCTGGAGGTTCAGAACAACGGCCTCGACATTCAGGATGTCTGTACGCTCGAGATGATTCGCATCTCGCAGAAGGTCGGCGTGCCGATGGTCGCCACCGCCGATGCGCATTATCTGTGCGCGCACGATGCCGAGGCGCACGACGTGCTGTTCTGCATTCACACGGGTAAGAAGCGCGACCCGAAGAAGCGATCCTACCCCGAAGGGCGACTGCCCAGCCCGTATTACGTCCGCAGCCCTGCGGATATGTACGGCCTGTTCCCGACGATGCCCGATGCGGTTTCGCGGAGCCAGGAGATCGCGAATAAGGTCGACATCCAGCTCGATTTTAAGAAGCGGCACTTCCCGGTGTTCAGCACGCCCGGCAGCCTAACGGCGGACGAATTCCTGTTGCAAATCTGCAAGAAAGGCATCCGCGAACGGTACGGCGAAACCCCGCGCCAAGAAGTCTGGGACCGGCTTCACCACGAACTCGCCATCATCGCGAAGATGGGCTTCTCGGCGTACTTTCTCATCGTCTGGGACTTCGTGCGCTACGCCCGCGAAAATGGCATCCCGAGCACGGCACGCGGTTCGGGTTGCGGCGCGATCGTCTCGTATGCGCTGTTCCTCAGCCACGTCTGCCCGCTCGAATACGACCTGCTGTTCGAGCGGTTCCTCGATCCGAACCGCAGCGAGCCGCCCGACATCGACATCGACTTCTGCCAGCATCGCCGCGAACTCGTGATCCAGTACGTGAAGGAAAAGTACGGGCACGATTCGGTGGCGCAGATCGGCACGTTCGGCACGCTGGCGGCGAAGGCAGCACTCAAGGACGTCGGCCGCGTGCTCGATATTCCGCTCGATCGCGTCAACTTCCTGTGCAAACTCGTCCCGATGAAAGGCGCGATTGCACTCGATTTGGCCGCGACGATGGAAGTACCCGAGTTCAAGCGCGAGTACGAAGGCGACCGCCAAACCCGCGAGTGGGTCGATATCGCGATCAAGCTCGAAGGCACGAACCGCAACGTCGGCACGCACGCGGCGGGCGTCGTGATTGCCAACGGGCCGATCACCGATTACGTCCCCGTTCAGCGTGTGATTCGCAAAACCGATGGCGAAGAAGGTACCGCCAAGGCGAACGGCAAAGCCAAAGCGCGCGGCAAGAGTAGCGGCGAAGTCGTGATTACGACGCAGTGGGAAATGGGCATTCTCGAAAAGGTCGGGATGCTCAAGATGGACTTCCTGGGGTTGCGGAACCTCACCGTTCTCGACGATGCGGTGAAGCTCATCAAGAAGACGCGCGGCATCGACATCGACCCGATGAAGTTCCCGCTCGACGACCCCGGCACTTACCAACTGCTGCAACGGGGCGACGCGAAGGGCGTGTTCCAACTCGAATCCGACGGCATTCGCGAACTCCTCAAACGCATGAAGCCCGACAACATCCGCGACCTGATTGCGGTGCTCGCGCTGTACCGGCCGGGACCGCTCGGCGGCGGCATGGTCGAGAGTTACGTGAACCGCAAGCACGGACGCGAGACGTGGACTTACCCGCACCCCGTCATGAAAGAGATCCTCGACGAAACCTACGGCGTGCAGGTTTACCAAGAACAGATCATGCGCGTGTTGAACCGCCTCGGCGGCATCGAACTCTCGGTGGCGTACGCGCTCATCAAGGCGATCGGCAAGAAGAAACAGGACGTGATCGACGCGAGCAAGGCCGACTTCGTGCGGGGTACGCAGGAGCGCGGCGTGTCGAAGGAGACCGCCGAGGAAATCTTCGGCATGATCGAAAAGTTCGGCAGTTACGGCTTCAACAAGTCGCACACGGCGGCGTATGCGCAGATCGGGTTTCAGACGGCGTACCTCAAAACGCACTTCACCGCCGAGTTCATGGCCGCGCTGTTGACGTCCGAAATCGACGACACGAGTAAGCGCGATGTCATGGTCGATCACATCGCCGACGCCAAGCGTCTCGGCGTCGATGTGCTGCCACCGGACATCAACAAGGGGCAGTCGTCGTTCGACGTCGTCAATGGGCAGATCGTGTTCGGGCTAACGGCCATCAAGGGCCTCGGTCGCGGCGCGGTCGATTCGATCGTGGCGGCCCGCGACAAGGGTGGCCGGTTCCACGATCTTTACGATTTCTGCGAACGAATCGATCACCGCACCGTGCCGCGGTCGGCAATTGAAAAGATGATCCAGGCCGGCGCGCTCGATGTGTTCGGGCGACGTTCGGCGATGATGATGGCACTCGAAAAGGCGATCACGTCGGCCGAACAGCGCGTCACCGACAAGAAGCGCGGGCAGCGAAACTTCTTCGATGCGATGGACGCCGAGGACGACGACACCCCCGCGAAACGCGGTCCCGGCCACGGCCTGCCGGAAGTCGCCGAGTGGCCCGAACTCGAAAAGCTCAAGCTCGAGAAAGAAGCGCTCGACTTCTACATCTCGTCGCACCCGCTGTCGATGTACGATGCGCAACTTCGCCGCTACCGCTCGCACACCGCCGCCGACATTACGAAGTTGCCCAACGGGGCCAGCGTGCTGCTCGCGGGGATGGTCACGCAACTGCAACTCCGCACCACCAAGAACGGCAAGCGCTGGGCGATGTTCTGGTGCGAAGATTTCGCAGGGCAGGCGAAGTGCATTCTCTGGTCCGAGGAATACACCCGCTTCAAAGACGACGTGAAAGACGACGCGATTCTGCTATTTGAAGGCGTCGTCGAATGGCGCGAAGGCGCGAGCAACGGCGATATGATCGTCAAGCGCATTCTCAGCATCGATCAAGCGCGCCGCGAATTGACGCGCTGCATGTTGCTGCGGATGCCGTACGCGGAAGACGAACAAACGCTGCGTCGTTTCGAGGGACTCAAGCAAGCCCTCTCGCGCGTCACCGGTACGACGCCGGTCCACATCGCCGTACGCGACAAAGCGGGCAAAGTGGCCGAACTGAAACTCTCGCGCGATTATTGGGTCGACCCAAACAAAGTCGTCGTCGACGAACTCGAACTGATCCTCGGAGCCGGCAACGTGATCTTCACGCGGTAAGAAACGAGACGCTTCCCACCGAGACAAGCCCGGTGGCTCGTAACGGAAAGCGCAGTAATCGGACTCGTTCGGCGATTGCCGCGCGTGGGGTGTGCGGTCATAATGCGTAGAACGACCTTGCGTCGAATTGTTCGCTCCCGTCATCTGCCAGGACTCCCCCGATATGGCGATCGACGCCAAGTGCCCCTTCTGTGAAAAGCCATACCGGCTGAAGGACGACTTCGCCGGAAAGAAGGTGACCTGCGCGAATCAGGACTGCCGCAAGCTGTTCGTGGTGACGCCGTCGGCGAACGGCGTGCCGAAGCCCGTTGCCAAAGCACCCACGAAAATCGATGCGGAGACGCTGGCGGCGCAGGCACTCGCCGACGATCCCGATGCCGCGAGCAATGTGCCGATCGATGCGCGCATCATCGTGATGAAGTGCGCGATCTGCGATTTCGCGTGGGACGTGCCGTGGATCACGCAAGGCAAGAACACACTTTGCCCCGATTGCAAACATCGCCAGAAGGTGCCGGAACAGAAGGAACTGAAAAAGGCCGACTGGCGCGACAGTTTGGGCGGGCGACCGAGTCAGGCGAAAGTCGAAGAACTCGAAGGCGTTACCGATGCCAAACAAGCCCGCATGGTGTCCGGGGAAGCCCTTCGTCAAACGGGCATGTTCAAGCAAGAGTACGAGCCGCGGCCGACCTCGTTCTACGTGAAGATCGCTGCCGTCGCGCTGTTCGCCATCACCGCGATGGCGGCGATCGTCATCGTGCGGAATCGACGCAGTACGGAAACCAAAGAACTGCGAATCATCGACGACATCGTGAAAGCCATCGATGCCGACGAACTGAAAGACCTACCGCTGTACCGCGCCACGCTGCGGCTTTCCGCAGGCGAATTCGAGGCACGTGCGGGCAAGGACAAGAAAGATCGCGACCGTGCGGTCGAGTTCTTCAACGCGGCGATTGCCGACCTCAATGCCGCGCCGAAGACCGCCGAACGCGAGATGCTTTACGGCGAACTCGCCGTTGCGGTGCTGTTGCTCGGCGGCGAAGGCGTCGATGTCATCGATCAAAAGAAACTCACCTGGTTACCGCAACAGAGCGGGAATTCGCGCGCGAAAGTGCGCCCGAGCAAAGCCGAGGAAGAAGGCGTGCAGGGTCAGTTTCGCCGCGTCGTGCAAGGGCTGCAAAGTTCGCGTGCGGACTTCGAACTGCGCACGGCGGTGTTCCGTCGGGCGGCCCGCGAACTCTTGAAAGTGAACCAGATCGAAGTGTTGCGCTCGAACCTTCCCGCTGCGTTTGCGGAACTCGAACAGTACGAAGCCGAGGCGCAAATCGGCCTGGAATGCCTGCGTGCCGGGCAGACGGCCACGGCGAAAGAGATCGGCGAAAAGCTACAAAAAGCCCTCGCGCCGGGGACGCTGCAACCGGCCCCGACACCGGTGTCCGCACAGGCGTTGTGGCTCGCGCTCGATCCGCCGATCAAGGGGCCATCGCTCGCGTCGTCGCCGACTTCGGGGGAAATTTCCGATGGCACGCGGCAGGCGTATACCGCATTCCACATGTTGAAAAACAACCCGTCCGAAGCGAAGGCAATTGCCGCGCGGCCCGGGCGTGCCGACTCGCGATTGCGTGCCTTGGCGCTCGCGGCCGAGTGGTCCGACAAGCCCGGCGAGTTCGTCGATGAAGCGGTGAAAATCAGTTCGGTCGAAGGCAAGAAGAAAGATGCGGCGATTCCCCCGATCACGCTCGTGCGGCTGGCGCAATCCGCTGCCCGCGCCGGCGTGGCCGATCAAGCCGACGACTTCGCGAAGCTCATCTCCGACGATGGCCTGAAGGTATGGGCGCGGGCCGAGATTTTGCGGAACAAACTCGCAGCCGACCGCGGACAGCAACCCCCCGACGAAGCCGCCGAGATACCGGCCGACCTCGCGGACTTCAAGAAGTTCCGCCTCGGTCACGCCTGGGGTCGCCTGCAATTGGCGCGGCACACGGCACTAAAAAACGGCAAACTCGATTTGGCCAAAACATATAGTAGCCAATGGCCCCGCAACACGATCGCGCCGTTCGGCCTCGCCGGGGTCATGCTCGGCGTGCAAGACGCGGAGCGAAGGTAAAGAAACACATCACACGCGGCTCGCGTGTGTTGCCCCCCGCACGCGAGCCGCGTGCTCCACATAATGTAGCTCACGCGGCTCGCGTGTGATGTGTGATGAGCCGCACGCGAGCCGCGTGCGCTACCCTCAGTTTCCCCAACCGGAGAATCTCATGCCGACTTCCTTTGAATATGCTGCTGCCTACCTCAAAGGGGCTGCCGACCTGCGTGCGGCTGTCGCGGGGATGACGCGCGAGCAACTGCTCGCTCGTCCCGTGGCGGGCAAGTGGAGTACGCTCGAAGTCGTCGCGCACCTTGCAGATTTCGACCCGATCCTCGTCGAGCGTATGAAACGCATTCTGGCGCTCGATAACCCGTCGATCCTCGCCGCAGATGAAAATCTGTTCGCTAAGGAACTGCACTATCAGGATCGCGATGTACACGAGGAACTCGCGGTCATCGAAGCCACGCGCACGGCCATGGCGCGGCTCATCGGCAAGCTGACGCCGGAGCAATTGCAGCGGACCGGCATCCACAGCCTGAAGGGGCCAATGGTACTCGAAAAGATCATTCAAATGGGCATCAATCACATCAACAACCACATGCCGTTCATCGTCGACAAGAAGAAAGCCCTCGGCATCGGGTGACAATTGGAGTCCATGCGGAATAGGTAAACTGGGGAATATTATCGAACGCTATTGTCAAAGCCACAAAAGCCAGCAAGATAAACTTGCGTCGATTTTCCCCACTCGTTCAGTATGGAAGGTTTACGATGGCAAAGTCTCCCCCAAAGCTGGCGCAATCGTCTCCAGGTAACAGTTCGGCACCCGCAGGAACAGCGCGTCGTCTCAACCAATTCGATCCGAAAACTCAGAGCAGCACAGTGCAATCGGCCCAAGCCGCCACGGATCAAGCCGAAGTGGTTCGTGCGGAAGCATTTCAAAAATCCGGCATTAGCCAAGCGATGATCGAACTCCAAACGCACCTCAACGAAAAATTCTCTTCCAGCGGTGACGCATCCGCCCAAGCTGTCGGTCCCGGAATGGTCGGTTCTGAGAACATCAATGGTTCCTACGTCGGACTCATCGAGAAGAACAACCGCGCAACGGGCGAGATCGGCGTCGTGATTACGGTGCGGGTCAAGCACGACCTTGCCAACATTGCGCCGCAGTTCGTGATCCCCGAATCCGAAACGGTACGTGGGGAAAAGATTCGAGTCGATGTGCGGGTTGTCGGTGTTCCCATCGCGCAACAGGGTTTCCAGACCCGGGAAATCCCAGCCCTCTACGGCGCTTCGATCGGCTTGGCTTCGGTCGGTGCGACGGGTACGCTGGGGTGCTTGGTGGCCACCTCGGACAACGATCTGTGCATCCTGAGCAACAACCACGTCTTGGCGAACGTTAACCGTGCCCCCCTCGGGAGCGCCGTCATCCAACCGGGTAACGCCGTAGTGGTCTCCAAGGGAATTATCGGCCATTTGAAACGATTCCATGCCATAAACTTGGTGAACGCGGGGCAATCCGCCTCGAACCAAGTCGACGCGGCTCTGGCTTTCACTTCGTTCAAAGACTGTCTCCCGCAGTTGCACGGCGACATCCCGTTCCTCGGGTCGACGCGCGCCGCGACGACCCGCATGCCGGTCATCAAGCAAGGACAGACGACGGGCCACACCGAAGGTAACGTCATCGGCTTGAACGCGATAATCACCATCCCCTACGGGCCGGGGATCAACCAGCCGCCCTTCGGCACTTTCACCAATCAAATCGTCCTTCAAGGCAACAACGGCCCACTCAGCCAACGAGGGGATTCGGGCTCGCTCATCTTAGGATTGATCGACGGTACGTTCCACCCGATCGGGTTGCTCTTCGCAGGCGGGACGGATGAGTTTGGCCGCACGGTCACTTGGGCCAACCCCATCGATCTCGTGATGGCGGCTTTGGACATCGATCAGATCCTCGATCCGAGCTTTCCCATCGATTGAATCGTCTGAGCGGCGCGAGAATTGCGTGTTGTCAACTCGGCCAAAACGAGTTAGCCTGGAAATGGGCTAACTCTTTTTCATCGCGAGGACAGCAATGGCAACCTTAAACAAACCCGATTTGAAGGCGACCCAAGCGATCATCGACAAAAGCCTTAAAAAGTATCCTTGGTACTTGGGTTCGTACATCGGTATCCCCCCAGGCGGTAACGATGCCATCATGGAAGGCATCATCGTAACGGCCTTGGACGGAGATCACCAAGCCGAAGCGGTCGTCGGTGCGTTGGCCGGCACGGTGCCCGTTAGGGTCGTCCGGATGGCCGAGCGTCCCACCGCAGGGGGATGATTCTCTCCGGATTGAATCGTCGCACCAATTTTTCCGCATGAAGACTGCTCAGGCGTCCAATAAGTCGCCAGCTTTTGTTGCCCAAACTTCCTATGTCGCGTATGCTGTGAAAACGACCTAAAACAATCCAGTTCACAACTCGTTTCTTGGAGTATTACCGTGAATCGAATCTACTTAACTCTCGCAGCGCTCGCTCTTTTGGCCGCGAGTGAAGCACAGGCTTTCCATCCTTGTCGTATCCAAGGCACAGTCAGTGGCATGCAATCCTTCAGTGTGGTCCCTGCGCAATCTGCACAGTCTTTCAGTTTCGTGCAGCCGCAAGTTCAATCGTTCAGTTTCGTGCAGCCGCAATCGTTCAGTCTCGTACCACAAGTCCAATCGTTCTCGTTGGTACAGAGCCAAGCGTTGAATCAAAACAATAATACATTTGGCAATACGGGCAATGCCGACTCTCAAGCCCTCAGCCCAGGCCTGGTTGCGGCGTTGCGGATCGCTTGCAACCTCGTTGGTTCCAACGTGGGTACCAATCCCAACACCAATGCCACGGAACTCGCGACTCTCACCAACGAGATTAAAGCTTTGCGGGACGACCAGAAAGCGATCATGGTCGAACTAAAAAAGTTGAATGCCAAAGCTCCAAAAACGCCAGCGAAGCCGAGCGAGACAGCACCCGAGCCTAAGAAAAAGTTAGGCCAAGATAACAAAACCGATGGAAGCAAAACTTCCGTTCAAACGACCTCCGAGTTCAAGCAACTCCGCGAGCAAGCGGAGCGGCTGGCGGCTGCATCGGTCCAGACCGAAGTCGTCGTCTCGAATGCGAGCAAGTAATTCGACAATTCTGAGACGAACGAAAGCCGTTTGCCGGGTTTAACACCCCGCGAACGGCTTTTTCTTGCGCGTGCGTCACTTTTTCTGACAAATCCGGTGGATTTCGACCGAATGATCATTCAGTTAAGAACCGCCGGAAGCGGTCGCCGCATCTTTTCGCACGAAGGAGTCAGGATCATGGGGTTGAAACCCGTCTCGTTACTCGCGTCACTGGGCGTCGGCGTTTTCCTCGTCGGCTCCGCGCGGGCTTCCGAACCGTTCCCGACCGATTGCAACGATCCCTGCCCGGTGGTAACGTGTGCCCCCGCCCCATGCGTCCGCATTCTCCCGTCTTTGTGCGACGTCTTCAAACGACGCGTATTCGAGCCGATTTGCATCGAACGCCCACCACTACTGAGCCGCTTGCACCGCAGCACTGCATGCGTCCCGCAATCGATGGGCAACATCCAAAGTATGCCTTTGGCGACTCCGCAATCGACGCCCGCCGCGACGCCGCAATCGGCTCCGTCCAATCCCGCCCCGGTGGCCCTAGCGGCGGCCCCCTCGATGGTGACGGTGCCCGTTCAATCGTTCGTCATGGTGCCGGTCACGACTTGGCAATCGGTTCCCGTGACGTCGTACCAGACGGTCTCGTCGAATTCGCTTCAGGCGCAAGCGTTCCACGGCATCCAAACGGTGGGCGGCCAGTCTGCCAGTTTCAATGCCTTGGCCGAACTCGAATCGCGATTGACGCAGGCGATCCGGGCCGGTGGGGGCGCATCGGCCCTAGCTGCGGGCGCAGCCCCATGTGCGAAAACGCAAGCCGAACTCGACAAGCGATTCTTGGAATTGGAGAAGCGCCTCACCGATTTGCAACTCGACGCCTCCAAGGTACTCGTCAAACACGAGGACCAACTCGGGGAAATCAAGGTGACCTTGAAGCTCTTGCTGAAAGCCGGAGAAGACCAAAAAGCCCGTATCGAGAAGCTCGAAAAACCGATTGGTGCCGTCGTTGCGCCACCAGTTGTCAATATCCCTTCCACTGAACTGCCGCTACCGTTGCCGTTGCCGAAACCGATGCCGAAACCGCCCGAATCGAAGTAGAACGAAATTTCGACCCTTCGTCTCATCGGACGACACGGCTCCAATCGCGACCACCCACACGAATGCGGTCAGTCAACTAGTGAAACGCGATCTGACGTAAGTCATTTTTGCGACGCGTCGCAAAGTGACCTGAAAGTGTCGCGAAATGACATAGAAATGTGGCCTGGTTTCAATTGCGGCGATTTTGGGTAGCAGGGAATGATTCCACCACTTACCCACCCACCCATCCCTGGAATCATTCCCGATTTCGGAATCA
>JAYVQG010000234.1:0-6215 GCA_043757025.1 Limnoglobus sp. | reverse complement strand
TCCGTAGCCATAGCCACCTCTTCCCTCTTCCCTGAAGTGCTCATTAACTTACAGAAAATGTCGAATACACGGAATAGATCTTGGACGGGTACTAAGTGTCGGCTCCTGCACTACAGCATCCGCACCGAGGAAGCCTACGTCGGCTGGGTCACCCGATTCATTCTGTTCCATGGAAAACGTCATCCGCAGGAGATGGGCCGGGTCGAGATCGAAGCTTGGCTGAACCACCTCGCCACGGAACGAAAGGTGGCAGCGAGCACGCAGAATCAGGCGTTTTCGGCGATCCTTTTTCTTTATCGGCAGGTTCTGCAAATCGAACTGATGCGGATCGATGCGATGCGTACCAAGCAGCCCGAACGATTGCCGGTGGTACTGAGTGTCGACGAGGTGCGGGCAATACTAGACAGAATGACGGGCATTCATCGGCTGCTGGCGGAGTTGCTGTACGGTTCGGGGCTGCGGATTCTCGAGTGTTGCCGTTTGCGAGTGAAGGATTTGGACTTCGACCGGCATCAGATTTTGGTGCGCGATGGCAAAGGCGAAAAGGATCGAGCGGTGCCGTTACCACGGCGGTTGGAGGAGCGATTACGGGGCGTGGTTTCGGATCGTAAAGCGTTGCACCTGCGAGATTTAGCTTCGGGTTATGGCCGGGTCTGGCTGCCGTATGCGTATGCGGCGAAGTGGCCGGGGGCGGCGCGGGAGTTGGGCTGGCAGTATCTGTTTGCGAGCGCGCGGTTGAGCGAGAATCCGCGCGAGGATCAGGAGGGAATTGCTGGTGCGGAGAGTGGGTTGATGCGTCATCATTTGCACGAAAACACCTTGCAGAAAGAAGTGAAAAAGGCAGTGATGGCGTGCGGGTTTACGAAACGAGTGAGTTGCCACACGTTTCGGCACAGTTTTGCGACGCACTTGCTGGAGGGTGGCGCGGACATTCGCACGGTGCAGGAATTGCTCGGACATTCGGATGTGAGTACGACGATGATCTACACGCACGTGTTGCAACGTGGAGCCTGTGGCGTCGTCAGTCCGCTCGACCGATTGTGAGATTTTGTGCGCGCACCCACACGATTTCGCGAAGTCAAAAAATCGGAGGCGATCCGACGTAAGTCGACTTTTGCGACGTGCGTGAAGTGTCGTGAAAGTGTCTCCAAGTGTCGTGAGAATGTCTCCAAGTGTCGTGAGAATGTCGCGAAGTGTCGTGAGAATGTCTCCAAGTATCGCGACTTGCGCCGATTCTCGAATCGAGAGCATTCGACGCAACCCGCGACAAGAGTGAAAGATACGGAATACGGATTAGTGGATTGCGATCGAAAACGCGACTTTTTGGGACTCGAAAACCGAAAAAACACCCCAAAAAACGGTTTTGGAGCCGATGCAATTGTGACTTACGTCGATTCTGGGAGTCATTTCTTGCAACGCGGCCCTACCGGTTCGCTGCTTTTTTCGGTCATTCCGGCATTTCCGAGTGCGATCAGTTCGTGGGTTCGCGTTCGGTTGAGGTCGATGTAGCTCGTCCACTTTGCGGGCACGTTGGCCTCGGAGAAAATCGCTTCGACGGGGCATTCGTGGACGCACGCCTCGCAGTCGATGCAGTCGTCGGGAGCGATGTACAATTGCGTCTCGTCTCGATAAATGCAATCGCACGGGCAGACGACGACGCAATCGGTGTACTTGCAATCGACGCACGGCTCGGTAATGACGAACGACATTTCACGCACTCCTGTTAAGACATCGGGCCGAGATACTCGAACCGCAATGTCGTCCGTTCCCCGCGCGTCACGCGCTCGGCGAACATGCTGAGCGGGCGAACCCACAGGCCGCAGTCTTCGTATAGCGGACGGTAGACGACGAGCGTTTCGTCGGTCTCCGAATGGCGGGCAATGCCGATCACTTCGTACTCGCCCCCCTTAAAATGACGATACCGCCCAGGCTTCACAGGTTCGGTCATGGCGTACGTTCTCCTTAAAATGGCGAAAAATTCTCTCCGGTATCGTATCCGAGGTGACTCTCGCGGTCCGCGTTACGCTTTCATAAAATCGAAATATGCTCACCGTCACCACCGCTGAATTGCAGTCCGCGACCGCCCGCTTCGACGCCGAAGCGAAGCCCGCCACGTTCGATACGGGGCGTTACCGGATGCCGTACGTGAGTTGGGGTAACAGCCCGCATACGCTCGTGTTCGTTCACGGTTTGTGCGATTGGCCGCGATCGTTTGCGATGCTGATGGCACGGCTTTGCGGCGAGTTTCGTTGCCTCGCGATTTCGCTCGCCGACGGTCGCACCGATGGCGCGAATCTCGGCATGTATTCGCACGCAGATTACGCGCACGATCTGATCGCGTTACTCGACCATTTGCAAATCGATCGCGTCGATTTGCTCGGTTCGTCGTTCGGCTCAACGGTGGCACTTGGCACCGCAATCGCCTACCCGCACCGGCTGAATCGCGCGATATTGCAAGGCGGTTTCGCACGTCGGCCACTCATCCGCATCGAACGGGGCCTCGCGCGCGTGGGCCGTTACTGGCCGTGGCTGATGCGCGATCTGCCGATCCGCGAGACTTCGATGCGCAAGCTCGAAGCCCATGCATTCGCGACCGCCCCGAAGGAGATTTTCGACTTCCTGTTGGTAAACAGCGGGCGGACGCCGATCCGCGCGGCCGCACGCCGGGCGCTCCTTCTCGATACACTCGACTTGCGGCCACAATTACAACGGGTGCGTTCGCCCGTGCTGATGATCGGCGGCGACCGCGACACGATCGTGCCGCGAATGTACGAATCCGAAGTCGAAGCCGGCGTCCCCGATGTGCGGCGAATCGAATATTCGCCGTGCGGCCACTACCCGCAATACACTCACCCCGAACGCATGGCGCAAGACATGCGTACGTTCTTAGGCGACAGGTAAACCACCATGACGCGCGATCAATTGCTCCGCGAACTCGAATCCGAACTGGAACTCTCGCCGCTGTCGTTGCACGGCCCGGAGGAACTGGCGAACTACCCGGCGTGGGACTCGCTGACGCAGATGAACTTCCTCGTCTACCTCGACGGTGCCAAGAACGGAATGCACCTCACCCCGCAACGCATCAGCGAGTGCCGCACCGCCCAGGAACTCGTCGATGCGTGCGTAGTGTCAACGCAGTAAAGCGAAAGCGGTTTGCGTACACTGGTAACGTGCATAACGAAGTCGGCGACGGCGATTTTCCCTCGATTGGCTCGCGATAAAGCAGGGAACAACGATGAGCGAACTAACCAACAAAGTGTTCAAGGTCTTCAGCGAAAAGCCGCTGACGCCCGATCAGACGAACCTGTACATCCCGCTCGACGATCTTCGGGGATCGTATAACACGGTCCATCGGCTCGCTGGCACGATCCGTGCCGATAAGGGTACGACTCAAGTTCTCGCCGGACACAAAGGCAGTGGGAAATCGACCGAGTTGATGAGGCTTCAAAAAGAGTTAGAGACGGGCAACCCGAAGTATTTCGTGGTTTATTGCAGCAGCGATGAAGACATCGACCGGAACGACATCGACTTCACCGAAATTCTCTTTGTCATCGTCAGGCAACTGGCTGTACAACTGAAACTGAAAGCGAATATTACTCTCGAACCCGGATACTTCAAGAAACGACTCGACTCGCTCAGAGGCCTTCTCGGTAGCCAAATTGAGTTTGAAAAGTTCGACTTGAATGTATCCGTTGCGAAGATCAGTGGCGTTATCAAAAACAGCCCGACGACGCGCGATCAAGTGCGTAAGGCAATGGAGCCGGTTACCGATAGCTTCCTCGCGGCGGCGAACGATCTCATCGGCGATGCCACACTCCAACTTGGCAGGATGGGCTATGCGGGCCTGGTGATACTTTTTGACGATCTCGACAAGATGATCGTCCGCCCGATGGAGGGAACTCGCCACACGACCGACGAACACCTGTTCATTAATCGTTCGCCGCAGATGACCGGCTTCAAATGCCACATCATTTACTCGATGCCGCTGACATTGGCATACTCGAAACATCACCAGACTTTGAAGAATCTCTACGGTGGCCAGTTGCCCCTCGTGCCGATGATTAAAGTGAAGACGATGCCACCGGATGGAGTTGTGTACTCGGGCGGCATTGATGCGATGCGGAAAATGATCGATGCCCGGCTGAATTCGGAACGAATTTTTTTCACCGAGGTGTTCGACAACGAACAGACCTGCAACCAACTGATCCAATTGAGTGGCGGTCAACCGTCAGTGCTGATGTCGATGGTAAAGGAAGCGGTGATCGCCGATACACTGCCGATCAAAGAGGCCTCGCTCCATCGCATTCGCGTTGAGGGCAAACGTGAGTTTCGTCGACAACTCCGACGCGACCACTGGGCCATCGTGGAGAAATTTCGTGCGAACGGTCAGTACGTTCCCGATGAAGACGAGGATCCCGTTTTCCGCGATCTCCTCGAAAGTCGCGCGCTCCTTCAATACGTGAACGACGAAGAATGGTATGGCCTGAATCCCTTCGTCGAACTGCTCGAACCACCGGCAGGTATCAAACCCGATGCAGCCAAACCTTGATGCGCCGCCGACTGTCGAGGCGGAACTCGCGGCACTCCGGCGGTTGCTCGACTACGGCGAGAGCACCTTCTCGTCGAGCATTGCCGTTTGCAATTCGCCCGTCGAACGCGATCGCCTCATCGAGAACGTTCGCGAGACGCACCCCGATGTTGCAGTCGTTACCATTCCGCCGCGAACCGTCGATGTTTTCGGCTTCGCGATCGAAGGTTACACCGGTCCCCCGAAAGCGTTATTTCTGATCGGCCTCGAGGCCTCGATTGCATCGCAAGAAGCCGACTCGCACACGCTGCGTTCATTAAACGCTTCACGCGACTTATGGCCCAACCGCTACCCGTGCCCCATCGTGCTCTGGCTCCCCGAATACGCCGCCACCGCACTCTCCCAACAAGCCCGCGACTACTGGCGCTTCATCAGCCACCGCTTCTACTTCGCAACCGAATCGCCCATGCTAATCGCGCGATCGAACGATACGTACGCCGATACATACACGAACATCACCTCGCTATCTCGCGATGAAAAAGTGGCCCGGATTGCGGAACTGAAATCGCGAATCGAAAGTGCCGGTGTCGAACCGGTTCCTGCACTTCTCCAGCATGTGATGGTTTGGTGGGACGAGTTGGCGGTGTTGTACAAGTTCACAGGCGATTACGACGAATCGACACGGATCCGCCGCGAGGAAGAACTCCCCGTTTACGAACGCCTCGGCGACGTGCGTTCAAAGGCGGTGACGATGGGGAAGATCGCAGACATCCTCCATCAACGCGGCCAGACCGACGAGGCGTTACGCCTCTATCGCGAGGAATGTCTACCTGCCTACGAACGCCTCAGCGACGGGCATTCCAAGGCGGTGACGATGGGGAAGATTGCCGACATTTTTTATCAACGCGGCCAGAACGATGAGGCGTTGCGGATTCGCCGCGAGGATCAGCTCCCAGAATTTGAACGTCGTAACGACGTGCGGTCGATAGCGCTGACGATGGGGAAGATCGCCAACATTTTTCAGCGACGCGGCCAGTTCAACGAGGCCTTACGGATTCGACGAGAAGAGGAACTCCCCGTTTACGAACGCCTCGGCGACGGGCATTCTAAGGCGGTGACGATGGGGAAGATTGCCGACATTTTTTATCAACGCGGTCAGAACGACGAGGCGCTACGCATTCGTCGTGAGGAAGAGCTTCCCATTTACGAACGCCTCGGTGAAGTACGTGTGATAGCGGTGACATTGGGGAAGATCGCAGACATCCTACAGCAACAGGGCGACGTTCATGAGTCTATACGCATCTATCGGGAAATACTGCCAACTCTAGAACGTATCAGTGACATACATTCGCTAATCATATGCAGGTTCAATCTCGGTATGGCATTGCTATCGAGGGGTTACAAGAAGGACATTCCATTGGCCCGCGAGCATCTGCGCTGGGCGCTCGCGACGGCCGAGAAACACCAGTATGCGGAGGCGGCGCAGATTCGGGAAACCGTGACGCGATTGCTTGGCGAGCACTAACCTGCTTCGCGCACCCTTCTGATTTCGGTTACCCAAAAATCTATATCGTGCTGCGCGAAAACACGCTAAGTACCTGTCCAAGAATTACTCCGTGAGCTTCGGATGTGGGCGGATCGTGTAGTTCCATTGCGGGCAGATCGCGTGGCGAGTCAGCTGTATCGT
>JAYVQG010000233.1:0-6256 GCA_043757025.1 Limnoglobus sp. | reverse complement strand
TCCGAAATCGGGAATGATTCCAGGGATGGGTGGGTGGGTAAGTGGTGGAATCATTCCCTGCTACCCAAAATCGCCGCAATTGAAACCAGGCCCGAATTCGTTATCGATACCTGCATATACGTCATCGCAGAGGTCGATCACATCCTCGGGCTGAACTCCGTCGAACCTGCCTATTCCGCGTCGCAGGAACAACTGACTGACCTCTTGGGAAGCCAGACAAGACAGCGCGAAGATACCTAACTTGACGACGTCCATCCGACGATTATAATTCTTGCAGCACGAACGGATTCGTGCAACGACGACTGCCGTCCGGATTTTACGCACACCTGCTACGCCGATTTCCCCGCTTCGATCCACGCAGACTCACCCGAAGTCCCGGACGCTGTACATTGATATAGCGTGCGGTCGTTCGATTTGTGAGTCGAGACAGTTCTTGCCGGACAGGTGATTTGTGCCCCGCGATCTTGTGGAACTCAAAAACCAAGTGAAGGCGGCCAGCGACATACTCGATGTCATCTCCAACTATTTGCCCGTACACACGAACGGAAAAGTCCACAAGTCGATTTGCCCCTTCCACAACGACACGCGCCCCTCGATGCAAATCGACCGCAAGTTCCAGAACTTCCATTGCTGGGCATGCGGGGCGAAGGGCGACGTCTTCAGTTTCATCGAGAAATACGAGAAAGTCGGCTTTAAGGAAGCACTCGCGATCCTCGCACGCCGTGCGAACATCGCGCTCGAAGAGGCTTCGCCGCAAGATCACCACAAGATCCAGTTGTTCGAGGTCATGCGCTGGGCACAGGCCGAATATCAAGCCTGCCTGCTCGAATCCGAAGTCGCGCTCGCGGCCC
Source organism: Limnoglobus sp. (assembly GCA_043757025.1). GTDB lineage: Bacteria > Planctomycetota > Planctomycetia > Gemmatales > Gemmataceae > Limnoglobus. The sequence continues at coordinate 5,405 of JAYVQG010000233.1, read as the reverse complement.
GCAAGTACATCGGCTCGCGCCATTTGTCCGGCCCCACCGTACGTCAGTTCGGCATCGGCTTTGCGCCGATCGACGGCGATTGGCTCACGAAGCAGGCGAACCAAAAAGGCATCTCGACCGACTTGCTCGAAGAAGTCGGGTTGATCGCCAAACGCGACGAAAATCGCGGCTTTTACGACCGCTTCCGCGATCGCGTCATGTTCCCGATTCGCGATGTCCAGTCGCGAACGGTCGGCTTCGGCGGGCGCATTCTCCCCGATTCCCCCTATGCGGCACGCGGCCCGAAGTATTACAACTCCTCCGATACGCCACTATTCAGCAAGAGCGATCTGATCTTCGGGATCGATCACGCGCGGCACGCCGGGGCGACTGCGGGTTTCCTCGCCGTCGTCGAAGGTTACACCGATGTGATGATGGCGCATCAATCGGGTATCCCGAACATCGTCGCGGCGATGGGCACGGCACTGAATGCCCGCCACGTCGCGCAACTGCGACGCTATGCGAACAAAGTCGTGCTACTCTTCGATGCCGACGAAGGTGGCAACACCGGCGTCGATCGCGCGCTGGAGATTTTCATCAGCCACGATGTCGAACTGGCGATTGCAACCCTGCCCGAAGGCCTCGACCCTGCCGATTTGCTATCGAAACCCGACGGGAAAGCGATCTTCGAGAATGTGTTGAAAAACGCGGTCGATGCGCTCGATTTCAAACTGAATCAGCTGTTCGCGAAGAATCCGAATCCGAACATCGAAACGACGCGGCGGATGCTCGATGCGATCCTCGGCGTGATTGCGATGGCCCCGAATGTGCCGAACCAGTCGGCGCAACTGAAACAGGAACTGATCCTGACGCGGCTCTCGCACCGGATGGGCATCGAATTAAAAGTCGTGCGTTCGCGGGTGAAGGAATTGCAGGTCGAACGCCGCAAACAGGAGCAGCGGAACGCCAGCCGTGCGACACCCGTCATGCCCGCCGCCGCACGCATTCTGACGCAGGAAACGCCAGTAATCGCAGGCAAACCATCGGGTTCGGCACCGGTGCTCGAACGCCAGTTGTTGCAGATATTGCTCGCGGAACCGGGCCTCGTTCCCGATGCGAAAGACCATGCCCCGGCGGAACTCGTTTCCCATTCGGGCTTGAAGCGTATGCTGATCGAACTGTACGCTCTCCACGATATGGGCATTCCACCCGACCTCGACGGCTTGCGGGTGCGATTGCTCGACCGGCCCGATCTCGCGTCGGTGGCGATGGACCTTCAACAAGTCGGACGTGGCATTCCCGACCGGCAGTTGTACTTTAAGAAGGTCATCGCAGGTTTTGGGAAACAACGGGTCGATGCCGACACGAAGTCGGTGAAGGACCAGTTGAACGCGGTCGGCACGGACGATGCTGCCGCAATCGAACTACTTCGGCGGTTGCAGAATCGCGATAAACCGAAGAAGTAGCTAACGACAGGGATGGTCATCATGATTGCATTCCGTTCGACCCGTTCGGAGTCTTCCGACTCCGAGCCGAAGTATGGTACGGGAGGGGTAGGAATGAACGACAAAACCGAAGACGTGCTGAAAGTGCTCATCGCGCGCGGCAAGCAATCGGGGTCGCTCACCTTCGACGAGGTGAACCAGGCACTCCCCGAAGGGACGTCCGACGCCGGTCGGCTCGAGGATATTCTCGAGCAACTCGAACAAAACGGTATCAACGTCATCGACCCCGAGGACGGCGACGAACAACCCGCTCGCCCTGCCGAAGAAGTCGCCGTCGTCGCCACCGGGGCCGAAGAACCGACCTTCTCCGACAACGAGGGCGATGGCCGTCACATCGACGACCCCGTTCGGATGTACCTCACCCAGATGGGCGAGATCCCGCTCCTCGATCGTCGCCTCGAAATTTCGCTCGCGCAGAAGATCGAAGTCACGCGACGGCGCTTCCGCCGCAAAGTCCTCGAATGCGATTACGCCCTTCGCAACGTGTTCGAGACGCTCAAGCGCGTGCAGTCCGGCGATCTGCCGTTCGACCGCACGATCAAGGTCTCGCAGACCGAGAACCTCGAAAAAGACAAGATCCTTCAGCGAATGCCGCACAACCTGCGGACGCTCGAACCGCTGATGGAATACAACGTCGACGACTTCAACCGGCTCACCGACGAACGCACGCTCGAAAAAGACAAAGAGCAGATTCGACTTCAGTTGAAGTCGCGACGCCGTAAGACCGTCACGCTGGTCGAAGAGCTTTCGATTCGCACGCAAAAAGTCCAGCCGCTGATGAAGAAGCTGGAGCAAATCAGCGAGCGGATGGACGACCTCGAACGCGCCGTGCAGTCGCTGCGCGGCAACCGGGCGGCGAAGGAAGAACGCGCGAACTTGGAGAAGGAACTCCAGGACCTGATGCTGATTACGCTCGAGGAGCCTGCCGGGCTTCGCCGTCGCGTGCAGATCATGAAACAACGGTTTGCCGAGTACGAACACGCCAAACGCGAACTCTCCGGCGGTAACCTGCGCCTCGTGGTGAGCATCGCGAAGAAGTACCGCAACCGCGGCCTGAGCTTCCTCGATCTCATCCAGGAAGGCAACACGGGACTGATGCGGGCGGTCGATAAGTACGAGTATCGCCGCGGCTTCAAGTTCAGTACGTACGCCACGTGGTGGATTCGCCAGGCGATCACGCGTGCGATTGCCGATCAGGCGCGAACGATCCGCATTCCGGTCCACATGATCGAGACGATGAGCAAGCTGCGGAACGTCTCGAAGCAACTGCTTCAGGAGATGGGCCGCGAGCCGACGATCGAAGAGACCGCACACGCGGCAGGCATCAGCTACGAAGAAACCAAGCGCGTGCTGAAGATTAGCCGCCACCCGATCAGCCTCGATCGTCCCGTCGGCGAAAGCGAAGACAGCTACTTCGGTGACTTCATCGAAGACAATTCGGTCGAATCGCCCGTCAGCGCCGCCACCAACGAGATGTTGAAAGATAAGATCGAAGCGGTGCTGAAGACGCTGACGTATCGCGAACGCGAGATCATCAAGCTCCGTTACGGCCTCGGCGACGGTTACACGTACACGCTCGAAGAAGTCGGCCGGATCTTCAAAGTGACCCGCGAACGAGTGCGGCAAATCGAAGCCAAAGCGGTGCGAAAGTTACAGCACCCCGTCCGCAGCCGCCAACTCGAAGGCTTCCTCGACGTCTGGGGCGCAATGCAGAAGAAGTAACGCCGAATGCGGAAAGCACCCACCCGACATCGGGTGGGTGTTTTCGCGCCACGACGATCAAACTCACGTCGCTCATTTTCGGATGCCAACTCGCTCACCTTTTAATTGCCCCGCGCCATAAAATACGCTTCAGAGTCCGGAGGAGTTTCCCACAGGCGACGCCATGCTGCTGCTGTCTTGCACGAATTTAAGTCGCGGTTACGATTCCACGCCGCTATTCGAAGAGGTGTCGTTCGAGATCCACACCGGCGACCGCGTCGGCTTCGTCGGCCCGAACGGCGCGGGCAAGACCACACTCTTGCAGTCGATCGTCGATCCGATTCTCCTCGACGTGGGTAAGGTGCAACTCCACGCCGGTTCGCGGATGAACCTACTGAGTCAGGTCGCCGAGTTCCCCCCTGGGCGGACGGTGTTCGAGGAAGCGAAATCGGCGTTCGACGAACTGATCGCCGCACAAGACGAATTCGTTCGCGTCGCCGAACTCCTTGCTGTAGTCACGGTCGAATCCGAACGCAAACAACTCGCCGCACAGTACGACCGATTGCACGAATTACTCGAAACGCAGAGCGCCTACACGCTCGATAACCGCGTCGAGGAAGTGCTTTCGGGCCTCGGGTTTCTCGAAGCCGATTACCACCGGGCCATCGACACGTTCAGCGGCGGGCAGCAACGCCGGTTGCTACTCGCGAAGATGCTGCTCGCGGCACCCGATGTCATGCTCCTGGACGAACCGAGTAACCACCTGGACATCGCCACGACGCGCTGGCTCGAAGAGTACCTCTCGCGGCAACCGCAAGGCATGATCGTCATCAGCCACGATCGTTTCTTTCTGGATAAAGTCTGCAACCGAGTCATCGAGTTGCACGAACGGAAAATCACCGCCTACCCCGGCAACTACTCGCAATACGTCCGGCTTCGCGACGAAAAATACGACCGCATCATGAAAGAATACGTCGCCCAGAAAGAGTACATCGAGAAGCAAGAAGACTACATTCGCCGTTCGCATTACGGCCAACTGGCGAAGCAGGCCCAGTCGCGGATGAAGTCGCTCGACAAAATGGAACGCACCGACAAGCCGACGAAAGTCAGCGGGCCGAGTATCCGCTTCGGCGACGTGTCGCGTTCCGGCGACGTCGTGTTTCACGCCGAAGATCTCAGCAAAAGTTACGGCGATAACTTGCTGTTCGAGGATCTCAGCTTCGACATCAAACGCGGGAAACGCCTGGGAATCCTGGGGCCGAACGGCTGCGGGAAAACGACACTCCTCAAGATCCTACTCGGCGAAGAAGAGCCGACCGAGGGCAAAGTCCATCGCGGGCACCTCGTGCAAATCGGCTATCTCGACCAGCATTTGAAGATGCTGAACGAAGAGCAAACGCTGCTCCGCGCCGTCTGGCCCGAACCCGACGCCACGCTGACCGAACAGAAAATGCGCGACCTCCTCGGCAGCTTCGGGTTGCAAGGCGAGATCGTCGAACAGCAAGTGAAATCGCTCTCCGGTGGCGAACGCAGCCGCGCCGCTTTGGCCCGTTTGACGGTCGAAGGCGCGAACGTGTTAATCCTCGACGAGCCGACGAACCACCTCGACATCTGGGCATGCGACTCGCTCGAAGCGGCGCTGAAGTCGTTCGAGGGCACGCTGATTTGCGTGAGCCACGATCGCTACTTCCTGAACCGCGTCGCCGACCTGCTCATCGTGTTTGAAGGCCCGCGCCCGGAGATGGTCTTCGGCAACTTCGACACCTACGAACTCCTACGCGCGAACCGTGCGAACGCCGCCGCGAAGGACAAAAAGGAACCGCCCCGCGAAGTGAAAGCGAACGCGCCGATCGATAAGCGCAAGCGCCGCCGCAAGTTCCCGTATCGCAAAGTCGCCGAGATCGAACGGAGCATCGCCGAGTGCGAAGTGCAGATCGCCGAACGCGACGCGACACTTCAAGGCGTCGACATTTACCGCGACCCCGTGAAGCTGAAGCAGACGATGTCCGAACTCGAAAGCGAAAAAGCCAACCTCGCGAAACTCTACGAACACTGGGAAGAAGCCGTGGAACTAAATTGAGTCCGTATCAAATAACGGTACACAGTGAGCGAATACGGCGTTAAACCCCATTCAGCCAGAGAATCCGAGTTTTTCGACATCGGGATCGAGTTGGAATCGGGGCCAGAGTCGTTTCACGATCGCGAGTGGGTCTCGATTGA
>JAYVQG010000232.1:0-23798 GCA_043757025.1 Limnoglobus sp. | reverse complement strand
CGTAGCTGCGCGAACGCTTGTAGTGCTTGATGAGATACGACACGACCGCTTCGTGCGCGGATTCCGTCGGGATCTCGATCCGCTGGATGAACAAACTGACGAGCCGCCAGGCGAGGCCTTTCAGCTTCGACCACATGCTGGCGACAATACCGAGGACGGCCCCCAGCCCAGCGAAAATCCAAGCGTACGGGCCGAGCAAACTCGCATCAATGGCATACAGATACATGGAATCTCCACAAACACAAATGGCGTTCGGAGGACGGAAGTCCCGGACCGGGTTCGCCAGCCATCGGCTGCCCGGAACGCGCATTGACCAGAGGGCGGCACCATTCCGAACGAGTGGTGTCACCGCCATAAGGTTCGGGTTTGTCGAGTCGAATCGACGAGCATCGCACGAAGTCACTTCACCGATGCACGCGAATTATAGGCGCGAAGTCAAGGGCCAATTTCTAGGCGATTTTGTATTCCCCAAGTAACTGTTTGTGCGGAGCGGGTTCGCGTAATAACTTGATGGAAGACTCCATTGAACGTAGCGAGAGTATCCTGATGGAAAGCGTAATTTGTAGCGGCTGCCGATCGCCGATTGGAATCCCCACGGGATGCACCGACGCAACGATCCGTTGCGGCATCTGTTGGACGGAAGTGGAACTCGTCGCGCAACCGGTGCCCCTCGTTCCGGTTGTGCCGAAACCGACGCTGGCCAAGGCGGTGCCGCTCGTTGCGAAGGCGGTCGTGCGTGTTGCCGCCGCACTCCCAACCGGTGCGAGGCCCGCCGCCGGGATGGCGAAGCTCGATGCATTGATTCAGAAAGCCTCGTTGAAACTGACGAAGCCACAAATCCCCGTCGTGCCCGTCGTCGTGATGCCAACCGACGAATTAGAGATTCCCACCATCCAGCCGCTCCCACCGAAACCGAGCCAGGCATTCAAACCGCGTAGCGGGTGAGACCGGACGCTCACTCTGGGTACAGCAAAAACGCGCGTCGCCGCTGCGTGAATTCAGTCAGGCCCGGTTGCCAGGCGCGTTCGAGTTCGGCGACGGGTTTGCCTGCGAGTAGGCCATCGTGCGTCGGTTTGTGAATCAGTAGCGTATCGAATCGCTTCGTGTCCCAGTCCGGTTTGTGCTGCTTTCGCAGGGCACTTGCGATTTCCAACCCGATGCGCACGGGGCGGACGGCGGCCCAGTCTTCGATGAGGATGTCGACGCCATTACACAATTTCCCCACGTGGACCGATGATGTTGGCGTGCGGGTGACGGGCAAGAATCGCACGCCAGGAAGTGTGGCGGCGTTCAGCGTGGCGGCGAGTTTCCGCGCGTCGAGCCACGGTGCGCCGATCCACTCGAATGGGCGTTCGGTGCCGCGGCCGACGCTGATGTTCGTTACTTCGAGTATGCCGATGCCGGGGTATAAAATCGCTGCGGTCAGGTGTCGCATGTTCGGCGACGGGTTCCGCCACGTCAGGCCGGTGCGGTCGAATGTATCGACACGGTGCCAATTCTCGCAGCGGATGATTTCGAGTTTCGCATCGATCTTGCGCTCGACGTTCATCATCCCCGCCAGTTCGCCGACCGTCATGCCGTGCCGGAGCGGAATCGTGTGAAAGCCGACAAAAGTTTCGCGCCCGCTATCGAGTACCGGACCTTCGATTAAGATACCACCAATCGGGTTCGGGCGGTCGAGTACGACGACGCTCAGGTTCTGTTCTTTTGCCGTTTCGAGGATGAGGCTCAGCGTGCTGCCGTACGTGTAAAACCGGCAACCGATGTCTTGAATGTCGTAAACGAGCGTGTCGATTCCCTTGAGCGATTCGACGCTCGGCTTGCGTCGTTCGCCGTAGAGGCTGAAGATCGGCAAGCCGGTTTTTTCATCCTTGCCGTCGCCGACTTTTTCGTCTTTCTCGCCGCGAATGCCGTGTTCGGGGCTGAACAACGCTACGACTTTCACGCCCTCGGCTTTGACTAACAGGTCGATCGTCGTTTCGCCATCGCTGGCACGCCCCGTGTGGTTCGTGACGATGCCGACATTGCGGCCTTTCAGCTTCGCAAACGCATCGCGACGCAAAACATCGATACCGGTGAGAACGGGCTTTGAGATCGGCAGATTCACGACCACTTGTGGCTTCGGTGCGGAGCGTGGGCGTGGCGCGGTGATGGCTCCTGCCACGATGGTGCCGACTTGCCGACGCAGTTCGGAGACGTTGCCTTTCTCGTTCGGGTAAAGCCGGCTCGTCAGCAGGATGATGGCGGTCTTCGATGGTGGGTCGATCCAGAGCGAAGTGCCTGTGAAACCGGTATGGCCGAAGCCTTCGCCCGCCGGGAACAGATCGCCGCGCTGGGCGGTATAGGCAGTATCGACATCCCAGCCGCGCGACCGCAAGCCACCCGGCACCGTGCGCGCTTCGGTCAGCATTTTCACGCCGAGCGGGCTGAAGACTCGCACGCCATCGAGTTCGCCATCGCGAAGGAGCATTCGCGAAAAACGCGCGAGATCGTCGGCGGAGCCGAACAACCCCGCATGACCCGCGATGCCAGCCATCGCAAACGCGCGCGGGTCGTGGACTTCGCCTGTGATGATCTTGCCATCGCGCAAGCCACTCGGGGCGACGCGAACGTGCAACTCCGGCTTCGGTTTGTACATCGTGCTCGTCATCTTCAGCGGCGCGAACAGGTGTGCCGATGCGAATTCATCGAGTGGCTGCCCGCAGATTCGCTCGACGAGAATGCCGAGCGCGATGTACCCGACATCGCTGTACTTGAACCGCGCACCGGGCAGCGCTTCGAGCGGCAACGCCGCCACATTCTCGATCGCTTTCGCTCGTCCGTTCTTGTAATCGGCAATCGAATTGTCGGCGATCAAGCCGCTCGTGTGTAATAGACAATGTTCGATCGTCACATCGGCTTTGCCGTTCGCGGCGAACTCGGGCCAGTGCTTCGCAACCTTGTCCGAAGGGCGAAGTTTCCCCTGCTCGATGAGTTGCATGATGCCACTGGCCGTCGCGACCGACTTCGTTAGCGATGCCAGATCGAAGATCGCATCGGGTTCGAGTTTCGCATCGGGTGCTTTACTGCGAAGGCCGAACGACTTGCGGTACACCACCGCATCATCGTGAACGACGATTGCGACGACACCGGGACAGTCGCCGCGCTGAATCGCCGCCATCGCGACTTCGTCGATTCGGGCGAGTCGCTCGAGGTTGATGTTCTGCGCGTGCGAGAGCGTAATCGATGCAAACAGGGCCGCGACGGCGGCGAGGAAACGGGGCATGTCGTGTTCCGTGAAGGTGAGAACGAAAATTACTCGATGCTACTGAGCAGCCCTTCCATTTCGCCGAGTGCGTGCGTGTCGCCGGTTTCTTTGGCGAGGCGAATGCCATCGCGCAACATCGCACACGCTTCCTCGACCTGGCCGAGCCGCGTCAGGGCTTGTCCCGCCATGTGGTAGGCGGGCACGTACGGCGAGGCCGCGTTCAAGTCGCGAAACGACTGCACGGCGGCGGCATCGTTACCGGCGCTCGCGTGTTCCATCGCTAGCGAGTATCGCAACAGCACATCGTCGGGGTCGATCGCCAATAACGCTTCCAGTTTTTCCATCCGTGCCGTTTTTGCCATGATCTTCTTTCGCATTTTTGTGAGGCGTGCGGTTTCATTTAAGTTACGCGAAGTGCGAGATGCGGCCAAGGAAGTCATATTCCACGCACGCGATAAATCCGGACTAACCCGCGATGGTGTCACTCCCGGATCGACCGCAACGAGTGGCACGACCCCGCGCCATTGCGGTGCGAACTGGCACAAGCTGCGGGTGCGGCGTCGTGGCGGGCTTGCGCGGAATCCGAAGAAAAGGGTGTCGTTCCAGGATGGTTCGCTCCGGACGGTCTTCATCCGGCTCACCTTGGGGTCATCATGACGCAGCCCGCTCTGCCCGTCGGTCGTTACCCCGCCACACTCTTCGCCAATATCGCCCAAAAGCTCGTTCTCGGCGTCGGTTTGACCGCCGGAGCCGCCACCGGTTACTTCGCCACCGCCCAGTTACCGGCCAGCGCCACCCGTGCGGCGGACCTCTCCAGTGTGTCGTCGAAGCGTCGCGATGGCCTCGTCGACATCGTCGAGAAGGTCAAGGCCGCCGTGGTCAATATCCACAGCGAACGCACGCTGACGCACAACGTCGACGATCCGCTTCGCGGCAGCCTGATTCAGCCGCAGCGCGTCAAGGGTATGGGCACCGGCATCGTCCTCGATCCGCGTGGCTACATTGTGACGAACTTCCACGTAATCGACGAAATCCAGTCGCTGCGGGTCGGCCTCGTCGATGGTCGGCAACTCTCCGCCCGCATCCTCGCCACCGACAAGAAAGCCGACTTGGCGCTGATTAAAATCGATGTCGCCAGCCCGCTGCCGACCGTGCCACTCGGTACCGCGACAGACTTGCTCGATGCCGAACAGGTGATCGCCATCGGTAACGCTTTCGGTTACGAACACACGGTGAGTATCGGCAACATCGCCTTCAAGAGCCGCGATGTTTCGCTCAATAAAGAGATCTCGTATCAGGGTCTGATTCAAACGACGGCACCGATCAACCCCGGCAACAGTGGCGGCCCGCTGTTCAACAAAAAGGGCGAACTCGTCGGCGTCAACGTCGCGATTCGTGCGGGGGCGCAGAACATTGCGTTCGCGATTCCCGTCGACACGATGATCGAACGCGCCGCCGATATGCTCAGTTCGCGGAAACGGGCCGGACTGCGCCACGGGCTGATTCTCAAGGACAAAGTCGATCGCCTCACCGAGGAAAGCCCCGTGCGGCGCGTCGTCATCATCGAGCGCCTCGAAGCGAACTCATCGGCGGCGAGTGCCGGTTTTCTGGCAGGCGATGTCATCGAAAGAGTCGGCGATATCGAGACGCGAACTTCGATCGACGTCGAACGCGGCTTCCTCGAACGCACCGCCGGTAGCAAAGTGCCCGTCACGGTACGGCGAGCGGCAGAAACCATCGAATTGCACGTCGTGCTGCAATCGGATGAGACCCGCCCGAGTGTGGTACCCGGCGATGCGATCTCGCGGCGTACGGGGTTGAAGATGCTTCCCGTGGGCCGCGAGATTGTTGCGAAAGTCGATGCGCAACTCCGTGGCGGTATGTCGATCGTCGAAGTCGGCGTCGGCACCCAAGCCGCAAAGGCCGGGTTGCAAAAGGGCGACGTCATCATCGGTTTCCATCAGTGGGAAGCGGTGAACATCGACAACGTGCTGTTTGCGATCAACCACAAAGACCTCGCCACTTTCAACCCGATCAAGACGTTCTTCTTACGCGACGGCAAAGTCCGCGAAACGCAACTCGGCATCGCGGAATAGTTCGACAATTTGTGTTTCGCCGCATTTTCGGCTACCGTGTGGCGAATGCCCTTTCAACACATGGAGTTCGAGACATGCCTCTCTTCGCATCGGAACCGTGGACCGCGGGCACGTTTGAAATGTCGCTGATTGCAGGGGCTGCTTTCGGCATCCTCGGGATCGCACTTCTCGCGGTGGGCTTCAAGGTGTTCGAGCTGATTACACCGAAGCTCAACATCGAAAAAGAGTTGGCCGAGAAGAACATCGCGGTCGGCATTATGGTCGGCGCGTTGCTGCTCGGCATCGCGATGATCGTTACTCGTGCCATCGGCGGGTAAATCGTGCAGCCCCAACGGAAAAGCCGAAACATCCAGTTATTGCTCCTCGGCGGCGGTATGCTCGCCGGGACGTTCTGTTGCTTCAGTGGCTGCCTACGCAATCACAATCAGACTTCGGAACCCGAACGCGATCCGCAGTGGTACGATGCGCAGGGGCAGCCGATTACACAAGAATGGAAGACCGACGAAAACGGGAAACGCATCCCGGTTCAGACTGCGTACGACCGTTCCGGCAAGCCACTCCAGTTCGACGAGCAAGGCAATCGCATCTATTCTTCAAGCAGTTACACTTCGAGCAATTCGCACTATCACCGCTCTGGCGGTTGGTTGCCGATGTTCTGGGGATGGGGCAACGGTTCGTCGTATCGCTCGGGGTCGAGTGGCAGCTACGGCTCGGGTTCCCGTTCGAGTTCCAGCCCCGGTTCGACCTACTACGGCGGTTCCAAACCCGGTGCCAGCTCATCGCCTTCCACCGGAGGAAAATCGAGCGGCGGGTTCGGTTCCACTGGTTCGAGTAGCGCGAGCTAAGTGGCCCTCCAGGGTCGGCCTGAGTTCGCTTCGTTATCGACTCCGTCCCCATATGCTGACTCGGTGAAGTTCGATCGACCGATTTCTGACTCAGCGGTCATTAAGGGACAAACAATGATGCGACTCTGCACGTTCGTAGCTTTGGGGCTGTTGTTCAGCACTCAGCCGTTAATCGCCGACGAAGGAAAAGGACGCGAGAAAGTTCTCGCCGAGGCCGAGTTGCGGGTGAAATCGATCTACGAGAAACGCGACTTCGCACCGGCCTGCCGATTACCGAGAGCCTCGTCGATCGGCTCATCGAACTCGGCAAGCGATTCGACTACATGGCCTACCCCCCAATCGCGGAGCACGGTTTGCGCGAAGGCAAAGGCACCCCGGTTGTCTCACCGGCCTCACAGAGGCCAGCTACAAATCCTGTAGCTGGGGTCTGTGACCCCCGTCCACCTGCGAATGCTGATGACGCGCTACTTGATCGAGCATCTTCCCCCAGGGCCGCGATAATATTGGCAAAAAAACAAACGGTCGCAGGCGAACCTGCGACCGTTGTTTCGTTTGTTCGTTCCGCAAAATTTACGGGTTCGCGGACGACACGCGCTGATCGGTAATGTGCGGCACGTGCTTCCAGGCGAGGTCGCGGGCGATTCGCTGGATGAGTTGGCCTTTGTACTGCGACTTCGGCAACTCGTCCGATGGCTTTTGTTCCATTTGCGTGGCGACGTAGTACTCGGAATGCTGAGACCCGCTGACGGTGTCGAAGACTTTTACATCGAGACTCGCGCGGCCCTGATACATGAACGTCCCGCCGATTTCGCGGTCGTACAAGCTGATCGAAGTCACCGTCGCATCGATCGCGAAGTCCGCACCGAGTTGCTTGCCGATGTCGGCCGAACGCATCGTTCGCCACGACGCATTTTCCGCACGGAAGCGGTCGAGGCGAGAATGTTCGATCATGTGAATGACGACTTTTTTCGAGTCTTTCGTTTGCTCGAACATCGAACGACCGATTGCGGTGGCCAGTTCGCGTTCGAGTCCTGCGAACTCGATCGTGTTAATTGGGCCTGTGACGAGCACGGCGACGATCACGTCTTTCTTGCCTTCCTTCGGCTTGAGGGGGTACAAGGCGGGTGCTTTGCCGTCGCCCTTGAAGAGGAAGTACGAAAGTGAGGCGGGGTTACAGCCGCTGCCCGCGAAGGACAGTGCCGTGACAGCGACGAGAAGCACAAACGAAATTTTGAATCGGCTCATCCGTGAACCCCCTAAATGCGGCGATGCAGTCGATTCGCCAGCCAGTTTTCACTGCACGATGACGAACAGCCATCGCGCCATCATCAGCGTTAAAATTACCCCGACCGAGAACGTCGCAAACAGTTCCCCATTGCGAACCTTCACCAGTCGCCCCCGAATCGCACTCGCGATTCCCCAAGGAATCAAGCTCATCCAGAACACTGCGAGCAGCGTACCGACCCAGTTGGCCTTCAGCGAGTTTCCGATATCCCCATGAACCAACAGCGAGAAACTCGTCGTCATTCCGCACGACGGACACGGCTTGCCGGTCCAGGTGACCATGTTGCACTCGGGCATGCCGAGTTGCGTGTGGCTCGCCATCGTTCGCGGCGTGCCATCGGGCAAATACGGGTGAATCCACGCGGCAATCGCGAAGATCCCGAGGAAGCCGATTGCCATCAGGATCAATGTCACGCGAACGAACCGCCCCATCGGGTTGCGTTCGAGACGACGATCGACGGCCCGCCGAACGACGGGAATCGACGATTCAGTGTGCGGCACAATAGCTTGAAACCTCAGTGTGTCAACGGGAATCGGTTGCAGAAACCGAAACGGCCATAAACTGGAAAGACAGGGGAATTGTACCCGTTTCGGGGCGTTTCGTGTCGAACATCCTTGCGGAACTCACGCGGTTTCTGGCTGGGCAGCCGTCAGGTGGTGGCCCCGGCATCGTAGCCGTATCGGGCGGGGCGGACAGCGTGGCGCTGTTGCGCGGCCTCGCAAATGCAGGCGGACCGCCTACACCACAAACGATCCCTACAACACAAGCACTTTGTGGTGCAAATGCAGGCGGGCCGCCTACACCACAAACGGGAAACACCAACCTCGTGGTGGTTCATGTGAACCATCTATTACGCGGCGAAGAATCCGACGACGATGCGACATTCGTGCAAAATCTCGCCGCGTCGCTCGGCATCGAGTGTTTGATGCACGTCGTCGATGTCGCAGCGCTCGGTGGCAACCTCGAAGCGACGGCGCGGAATGTCCGCTACCATATCTTCGCGGAACTCGCCGAGCAGCGTGCTGCCCGCTGGATCGCCACCGGTCACACTGCCGACGACCAAGCCGAAACGGTGTTGCACCGCATCATTCGCGGCACCGGCATTCAAGGCTTACGCGGCATCGCACCGTCGCGCGACCGCATCGTTAGGCCGATACTGCGCGTGACTCGCCTGAATGTGCTCGAGTATTTGCACGCGCTCGCGCAGCCGTACCGCACCGATTCCACGAACGCGGATGTGACTTTCACTCGCAACCGCATCCGCGCAGAACTGTTGCCGTTGCTCAAGAGTTTCAACCCCGAAATCGTTGCCAGTCTGGGGCGTTTGGCAGAGCAGGCCGAGGAACTGTATGCGGACCTCGACGCGGAAACGATCGCGTTACTGGCGACAGTCGAGTTGCCGCGAGTTGGCACGATGGTGATTCTCGATCGCACGAAACTGGCGGTGCTCAGCCAGTCGAAAATCCGTTCGATCTTTCGGCGCATCTGGCAGCGCGAAGCGTGGCCGATGCACGCGATGACGCACCGCCACTGGCAACGCGCCGCCCACTTCCAACCCGGCGACTACCCCGACGGCGTGCAATTGCTTCTAGCGGGCAAGGTGTTGAAGCTCATCGCACCTGTCGGCGAATGAATTGGCCGAGTAGCGGTACCGCGAAACTGTAGCGCCCGTGCTGCGTTTTGTAAACGAAGCCCAGCCGCGAGAGTTTCGTCAGCATCTGATTCGCCAACGACGAACTGAATGCGGAGATCAGGCGTTTTTTCTTGACGAGTTCGCCCGCCAACTCAAGCACCTCTTGCACGGAAAAGTCGCTGCCAAAATTCTCCAAGTTCGCGATGACCCACAACAGGTCTCGCTGCCGATCCGTGGCTTTCGGCCAGCGACCCGAAAAAAAGTCCGCGTCGAGCTTGCGAGTGATGTCCGGGATCGACACCGTGAGCGGCTCACTATTCTCCGCTTGTTGAAGTGCCGCATCGTACACCTCGCGGCAGTAAAACTGAATGAAGTACGGATACCCGCCGGATGCTTTGAGAACGTCCGCAATGATCGCGTTACCCAAATTGACCGGGCAACTACTCTTCGCGATCGGTTTCGTGATCGCCTCGCGTCCATCTTTGTCTGAAAGACGATCTAAAGTGATGACGTGGAACATGCGCTCGGCCGACGTTCGCGCTTCGACTAATTTCGGGAATAGCATCGGCAGGCCGACAAGGGCGAGCATGAAGCGATGTTCCTTTCGTTGCAGCGATTGAAACACGTCTAACAGCACCGAGAGCGGGTACTGCTTGTCTTTCGCGTGATCGGACAGGTTCTGTGCCTCGTCGTAGGCGAAGATCAAACCTTTGTCGTGCGGGGCCAGCACGTGAGCCACCAACTCCAACACGGCCTTCAATTTGTCGGTTACCAGTCCCGGTGTGGAATGATAAACCCCAGACAGCGCGTCGTAACCCAAATGGACGTCGGGGTCGAGGTTCACGTTGTGGAACCAAGCCGACTTCGTATCCTTTTTCGTCAAGACAAACTGCGAGGTCAGTACGGCCAGATCGGCGAGCAGTCGCGTGGCGAGATTGTCTTCGGTCAAACTCGCCGTCTCCGACATATCCGTTCCGACCCAGAACCAACCCTCAGTCATCGCGAGTTGTTTCAGTTCCTCCAAGAGAACGGTTTTGCCGACACCGCGCAAGCCGGTCAGGATGGGGTTGTCCATCACGATTGTCTGCCGGAGAAGTTTTTTGAATTCCGCCTTCTCCTCATCGCGACCGGCGAGATACGGCGGTGAATGCCCTGCACCTGGGCGGAAGGGATTGACGAATTTTTTCGACATGTCACTGGCCCATAAAGTTAGTAGATATAGTAAAGTTATAAAGCTATTATTGGAGCAGATCAAGGTCATTTCCAATCGTTTTCCTAAAATCAGATTTCATTCTTCTCCGTGACTTCGTGCATCCGTGGTGAAAAATGCTCCGTCCTATTCGTCGTGCGTTGTTGTCGGTTTCGGATAAAACGGGCCTGCTCGAGTTCGCGACTGAGCTTCACGCGAAGTACGGCGTCGAACTGATCGCCACGGGCGGCACGCGCAAACTGCTGGCCGATGCGGGGCTTCCGGTGAAGGACGTGAGCGAGTTGACCGGCTTCCCGGAAATCCTCGACGGCCGCGTGAAGACGCTCCACCCCGCCATCTACGCAGGGCTACTCGCGAAACGCAACAAGCCCGAGCACATGGCCACGCTGGCCGAACACAACCTGCCCGAGATCGACCTCGTCGTGTGCAACCTCTACCCGTTCGAGGCAACGGTGGCGAAGCCCGGCGTGACGGAAGCCGAGGCGATCGAGAACATCGACATCGGCGGCCCGTGCATGATCCGAGCGGCGGCGAAGAACTTCGAGAGCGTGGCGGTGGTGATGAACCCAGTGCAATACATCATCGTCCTAAATGCCATTGCCGAGAACGGTGGTGCGTTGACCCGTACGTTTCGGCTGAATCTCGCCCACATCGCATTCACACTGATCTCTGCGTATGACTTCGCCATCATGAATTTCTTCAGTTCCGCGGCTGACGGTGGTACCGGCCCGGTTGTCCATGCCTTGCCGGAGGTGTTCTCACCAACCCTTTCAATCGTGCAGTCGCTCCGGTACGGCGAGAACCCCCACCAAACCGCAGCGTTTTACCGCGAGTCGGACCTGAAAAACCGCCCCTGCATCGCGACCGCCGAGCAACTCCACGGCAAGGAACTCAGTTACAACAACATCCTCGATCTCGACTCGGCGCTGAATCTCGCACGCGAATTCGCGATGCCTGCGGCGGTCGTTGTGAAGCATAACAACCCGTGCGGGGCGGCCACGGCGAGTACGCTTGCGGCGGCGTTTTCACTCGCGTGGGATGGCGACCCGCTCTCCGCGTTTGGCGGCATCCTCGCGTTCAATCAGACCGTCGATGACGCGACGGCGAAGACGATCATGACCGGCGAGCGGTTCGTCGAGTGCATCATTGCCCCGGAGTACAGCGAAGGCGCGTTGTCACTTCTGAAAGGCTGGAAGAAGAATGTGCGGTTGTTGCGGACGGGGCCGCTCACCGGGGGGCCGCAGGGCCTCGATTATCGGCGAGTCGATGGCGGGTTGCTCGTCCAGACGCGCGACGTGGGAGCCGACGACATTCTGAAATGGGAAGTGAAGACGAAACGCCCGCCTACGGGAACGGAGAAAGACGCACTTTGGTTTGCGTGGCTCGCGTGCAAGCACGTGAAATCGAACGCAATCGTGTTGGCACGCGGCACGCAGATCGTCGGTGTTGGGGCAGGGCAGATGTCGCGCGTCGTGTCGGTCGAAATCGCGGTGAAGAAAGCGGCAGAACGCGCGAGCGGTTCGGTGTTGGCCTCCGATGCGTTCTTCCCGTTCCCGGACAACGTCGAACTCGCCGCCGCCGCGGGCGTCACGGCGATCGTGCAACCGGGCGGTTCGGTCAACGACCCGCTCGCGATCCAAGCTTGCGACGCCCACGGCATCGCCATGATGTTCACCGGAGTGCGGCACTTCCGGCATTGATATCGTGGCGAATACGGTAATATAACAAACCTACCTTCGTTATGCTTCCGTGGAGAGTCGCTCCGTGCCTGCCCCGAACGATATCACCTCGCTCACTTTGCTCGGTCGGCTGCGTGTCGACGATGGTGAGGCGTGGGGTCGTGCGGTGAATTTGTATTACCCGCTGGTGCGTCGGTGGTGTACGCGGGCGGGTTTGCAGGAAGTCGATGCGTCCGATGTCGCGCAGGAAGTCTTCAAGGCACTATCTCGAAATGTCGTGAAGTTCCGTTCGGAGAACGGGCAGAACTCGTTTCGCGGCTGGCTCTGGGGCATCACGCACAATCAGTTACTCGCGTATCGTCGGCAACAAACGCGGCAGCCTGCGGGCCAAGGTGGATCGTCGGTACAAGCGCGGTTCAATGAGGTCGTCGTGCCTGCCGATGACCGGAGTGTGGACGACGAGGCACAGGATCGCGTTCTGCTCATTCGCCGTGCGGTGACGTTGCTTCAAGATTCGGTAGAACCACACACCTGGCAGGCGTTCTGGCGGGTCGTCGTCGAGGGGCACTCTCCAGCGGATGTAGCACGCGACCTTGGAATCTCTGCCGCACACATCTATGTCATCAAGGGTCGATTGCTCCGTCGGCTCCGCAGCGAATTCGACGGTTTGCTCGACTGACGCTTGTTCCGCCTGGTGAGGATCGCATTCATGCACGGTACTTCGTGCCCGGATTCCGAAGAACTGGTTGCATTCAGCCTCGGTCAGTTGGGTTCGGACTCGACCGAAGTCATCGCGGAGCACGTGCTCGAGTGTAATCTTTGTCAGGCGGTCTTAAACGACGATACGAAAACGGCCGACCCTCTTCTCGCAGTTCTTCGCAAACTCCCCGAAGCAACGACGAACACGTTCGACAAGCGATTTGAAGCCGAAATAGCCGAACTGTCCGCGAGTGGGTCGATGGCGTGGCCGCCGATTCGCACGGGGGAAAGTGGCCCACCACCCGAACGCCTCGGCGAGTATCGCATTTTGACGAAACTCGGTGAAGGCGGCATGGGGACGGTTTATCGCGCCGTTCACACCCGCCTCGATAAAGTCGTGGCGCTCAAGGTTTTACTCACGCATCGGTCGGCACGCCCGGAGGCGTTGGTCCGGTTCCAACGCGAAATGAAAGCGGTTGGCCGACTGAATCATGCGAATATCGTTCAGGCAACCGACGCGGGGGAATCCGGCGGCACGTCGTTCCTCGTCATGGAGTACGTGCCGGGGGCCGACCTCGGGAAAGTCGTTAGACATCATGCGAAGCTGCGGATCGCGGATGCGTGCGAGATCATCCGGCAAGCTGCCCTCGGGCTGGCACATGCGCACAACGCGGGGCTGATTCACCGTGACATCAAGCCGTCGAACCTGCTGCTGACACCGTCGGGGCAAGTGAAAATTCTCGACCTCGGCTTGGCATTACTTCTCGACCAGTCGGAACCGACCGACGAAACCCAATGCGACGCATCGGGTGCCGACGAGCATTTGAAAAGTCCGGATGCAACGGCTACCCATGCGGTTCTCGGATCGTTCGATTACATGGCCCCCGAACAAGCCGCCGACCCGCGTGCGGTCGTGTATCGTTCGGATGTTTACGGGCTGGGTTGCACGCTTTATCATCTGCTGGCGGGTGAAGTGCCGTACCCGGCACCGCAGTATGCGGCTGTGGTGGACAAAATGAAGGCGCACGCCATCGCGCCGGTGCCGTCGCTACGCGTCGCGCGGCCCGATGCCCCAGAGGAACTCAGTGCGATTCTGGAACGGATGATGGCAAAGGAGCCTGCCGCCCGCCCCGGTGCGGCCGATGTGGCCCGATACCTTCGGCCGTTCACCGGCGAAAGTCGATTGCCCGAACTCATTCGCAAAGTTCTGCCGGAAACGGCCGAACAAGAAGCGGAAACCGCGTCGGTAGTCGACGCGAGTTGGAACCGCAAACTCCCACGACCACGGCGTACGCGACTATGGCCCATCGGACTGGCGGTACTCGGCCTCGTCCTGGTTACGGGAGTCATTATCGTCTGGAGCAATCGCATCCTCGACCGTCCACAAACCGCGATGGCCCCGCCGCAAATATCGACTCCTGAAGTCGTTCCTCCAGTCGTACCTGCACCTGAAAAAGACGACAATGCGCCGGCGGTTGTCCTTTTGCCGAAGGCCCGTCTCAAGGGGCACACCGCGTGGGTGTATTCGCTGTCGTTCAACAAAGACGGCACCCGCCTCGCATCGGGCAGCGAAGATGGCACCGTGCGAATCTGGGATACCGCCAAAGGAGAAACCATCCGTATTTTTGAAGATGGTCGATTGGTATCCTGCGTGGCCTACTCGCCCGATGGCAAAACGGTGGCCTCTGCTGCGCACAATCCGGGAGATACCGGCGATGTGTATCTCTGGAATACCGACACCGGCGCGAAAACGATCCTGAAAGGCTTGCGGGGCGGTACACTCGGCCTCACCTTTTCGCCGAACGGGCAATGGCTCGCCGCATCCGGCAAGTACAACGCCGTGCGCGTCTGGAACCTCGCATTCAACGTGTCGAACAATTTACGCGACGATCAGGAAGGTCTCGGTCGTCGGTTGGCGTTTTCGCGCGATGGCCGGTTCCTCGCCGTGGCGGGGTCGAACCTGTCGATCTGGAACGTGAATACGTGGTCGAAACGGAGTTTCCCGCTCACGGACAAGGTTTCGGGGCTAGGACTATCGACCGATGCGAAACTCCTCGCACTCGCATACTGGCAAATCGGGACGATCTCGTACTTCGATGTCCCATCCGAGGACGCACCCAATCAGGAGTTAGTACCTTCGGGCGCGGGGTGGCAAGCCCACCAGACTTTCGTGAATGACGTGACGTTCTCCCCCAACGACCGTTTACTGGCAACGACGGGGACGGATCGCGTCGCCCGGATCTGGGACGTTCGACGCCGTCGTTCGGTGGCCGTGCTTCAAGGGCATGTTGCACAAACCGATCCCGTCGTCTTTTCGCCAAATGGCCAATTACTCGCGACGGGATGCGCGACCGGCGATAACACCGTGATACTGTGGAACGTTTCCTCGCTCGGCGGGCAGCCAGGAACGCCGTAACCGAAGTCCACCTCCGCCCTCACAATTTGTTTTCGCATTTTTTCCGCAACTCGTGTTAGGTCTCGCGCAAGAACCTCACATGGGGACTACGAGTCTCCAATCGCCAACACCATTCCTGGTTCACTAAGAGGTTTTCGTCATGTCGAACTGGATCCGCAAATTGTTCCCCCACACGACCCGCCCGATCACGCGCCCGATGCGGCTCGGAGTCGAAAGCCTCGATAGTCGCGATCTGATGTCCGCCACCGCCGCCATCTTTCACGACACACTGGTCGTGACGGGCGATGCCGCGACAAATCGCATCAGCGTGGTACACGGCTCGTCCCGAATTTATGTCGGTGACAACAGTGTCGTCATCGCAGACCTGCCCGATGCGGGCGTGACGAAGATTCGCCTCGATAACAAGTCGGGGAACGACGCCATCGTCGATCCGGCGGACTTGACGGTCGTCGAGGTGGGCATCGTCGGCGTGCCCGCAGGGTCGGTTCCGCAAGGCACGCGATTGATTGTGAGCAGTTCGACCGACTTCGGCTTCAAGACGATTACGAGCGGAAACCGATTTGCTCCCGCTGCGCAAGCCGGTTATTCGTGGACGGTGATTCGCGATGGACAACCTGGGACGCAGTTTTCAAATCGACGATACAACCCGACGGTCCATGAGGGTACGCCGGTGTCTCCGGACTTCGCCTTCGATGCGAATGTCGCGGGGCAGTACACGCTAAAACTGACCGTGTCGAAGCTCGACGGCACGAAAGTGACGTCCGAAGAATCTTTCGAGGTCACGTTCGTCGCCCCGACTGCAGTCAAGGTTCGCGGTTCTGGTGATCAGAGAGTCGGGACGGCGGTCACGTTCGATTCGCTGCTGGTGGGGCCGGGTTCATACCCGAACCTCACGACCGACTGGGTGGTGAAAGACAACAACGGGACCGTCCTCAATCGATCGACCGGGCCGAACGTTACCTTTACCCCGACTGTGATCGGATCGTATACGGTGTTCGCGACGGTCGCGTTGCCAGATGGATCGCAGTTGACCACTTCGCAGATTACGAACGCGATCACGCCATCGGGTAGAGCCGAAATCGTCCGTGGCACGCTGGTCGTCACGGGTGGTGCCGGCGACAACCGCTTTAGTGTGGTGCATGGCACGTCCCGGCTGTACGTCTACGATAACGGGGTGTTGGTCGGCAACTTGCCCGATGCGGGCGTGACGAAGATTCGCTTCGATAACAAGTCGGGGAACGACGCCATCGTCGATCCAGCAGACTTGACCGTCGTCGAGGTGGGTATCCTCGGCGTGCCCGCAGGGTCGGTTCCGCAAGGCACGCGATTGATTGTGAGCAGTTCGACCGACTTCGGCTTCGCGACGGTGATGAGAGCGATGCAGTTGGATCCTGCAGGTAAAGCCGGTTATTCGTGGACGGTGATTC
Organism: Limnoglobus sp.; assembly: GCA_043757025.1. GTDB lineage: Bacteria > Planctomycetota > Planctomycetia > Gemmatales > Gemmataceae > Limnoglobus. The sequence goes on along the minus strand of JAYVQG010000232.1, from coordinate 7,261 downwards.
GCGATGGACAACCTGGGACGCAGTTTTCAAATCGACGATACAACCCGACGGTCCATGAGGGTACGCCGGTATCGCCAGACTTCACCTTCGATGCGAATGTCGCGGGGCAGTATACGCTGAAACTGACTGTGGCCAAGGTCAATGGTAAGACCGTGACTTCCGAAGAATCGTTCGCGGTGACGTATGTCGCACCGACAGCGGTCTCGATTTCTGGCCCCGCTGAACAGCACATCGGGACGGCCGTCACGTTGTCGTCGGATTTGACCGGGCCGGGGTTGTTCCCGAACCTCACGACCGGCTGGGTGGTGAAAAACAGTAACGGGATCGTCATCAATCGCTCGACCGGGCCGAATGTGACGTTTACCCCGACTGTGATCGGATCGTATACGGTGCTCGCGACGGTCACACTCCCGGACGAATCGAAGTTGACCAGCGTGCGGACCCTGAACGCGATCGCGCCATCGGGCACTGCGTCCGTCGTCCGAGGAACCCTCGTGGTCACGGGTGGTGCGGGCGACAACCGCTTCAGTGTGATACGCGTTTACACGCAGTTGTACGTTTACGATAACGGGGTGCTGATCAGCAGTATGCCCGATGTCGCCGCGACGAAGATTCGCCTCGATAACAAGGATGGCAACGATACCATCGTCGAACCGTACGGCTTGAAGGTCGTCGATTTGGGCATCATCGGCGGGCCGTCTGGTGTGGTTGCGAATGGGAGTCGCGTGAGTGTGAGCAGTTCGATCGACTTCGGCTTCAAGACGGTGAAGGACGCGATCCGGATTGATCCCGCAGCGCAAGCGGGTTATTCGTGGACGGTAACTCGCAATGGGCAAATCGTGGCCGAGGCGTCGAATCCACGACGCAACCCGAATGTCCATGAGGGTACGCCGGTATCGTCGGACTTTTCGTTCGATGCGTACGTTGCGGGAACCTACACGATGAAACTGACCGTGACGAAACTCGACGGTACGACCGTCACGTCCGAAGAGTCTTTCACTGTCGAACCACCACCAGTGGTTTCGTAAGTCTCAGAAGTATCGGATGATCAAGTGCCGTGTGAACTGCCCCAGGCTTCACACGGCACGCTCGTTGCTACTTCACTTTCATCAGTACGGCACCTTCGCCATTGCGTAACGTAACTTGCCGCACGATGGGGCCGAGTGTGCCATCGGCGCGGAGTTCGCGGAAGTTGCCGTTCAAGGTGTGCGTGGTGGCGGTCGCGTTGTCGGTGGTGCCGGTGCCTTTGCCGAGTGCGTACGAACGCGGTTTGAATAGCACGAGTGCGTCGGCGTATTCGCGGGAAAGCACGCGATATTGCAGCGCCGCGTTCTGCGGGTCCGCACCGCTGGCGAACGTCGTCAGCGTTCCGATCGGCTTGCCGACACTGACGGCGGCGGCGGGCGTCCACTTCTGTTGCCACGACGCAGCCGGGGAGACGCCGCCGTAGAACATCAGGTACGTTTTCTGCGGGTCGCCGACGAGGTAATAATACGAGAGCACCCCCAAGAGCGTACGTGGATCGGTGGGGGCCGTGCTGCCGGGGTGGCTGTCGATCACGACGGATGTGCTGCCAGCCGCCAAACGTTGGCCGATGAGGTCCGCGAGATCGCCGACCTGCGTCCAGTTGGCTTCGGTGGGGCGAATCGCGAATTCCTCGAAGGCGATACCGGCGGCCTGCGTGACCGCGTTGGCCTCGGTTCGTGCGCCGGACGTGTTCGCCAAAAGTAGCTTGCCGCCAATGCCGTTGCGGACGGCGGCGACCAACGCGGCGGTCTCCGTGCTGAACGTCGCCGTCGCTTCGAGTACCGGTGTACCCGCGAACGGGAGTTTGCCGTTCGCGTTGTCCAAGAACAAACCATCGGCTAGCGGGTTCTCGGCGAGTTGCTTGGCGTCGTATTCGGTCGCCCAGTTTTTAATCGCCGCCGACGTCGGGTTCACGACGAACCGCATTTGCCCATAATACGGGTAGAAAAGCCTCGATTCGTAGTGGAAACGGGCATCGAGGCCGAGGCGTCTTTTCGCGTACTCGCCGTCGTTGAGGTAGCCATCGCGGTCGAGGTCGGCGGCAGAATCGAAAGCGGGGATCGTGCCTTTGTCCGTGCCAGCCGCGTTGACGTAGTCGCGCCCGAATAGCGTTTTTGCCTCCGGTGCCATCGCGGTCGTGCCGGTCGTCGTGCGGAAGCGAATCGCGTAAAGCGATGTGCGGTTCGGTGCCCAGTCGGCAGGGGGGTCGAAGGTGATCGTGCCGTTGGTGCGGAGCGAGTTGGTGCTGTCGCTGAGGGTCGAAAGCGTTTTCCAGCCGTTCGCGGTGGCGTATTCCCAGACGCCGGACCAACCGGCCTGCGCCCCGCGAACGAGCTTCACGTTGAGTTCGCGGAATTTATCGGTGTAGCCGATGTTGACCGTTTCCCCCGCGCCGCCGAACGCCACGCCCGTTGTGCGACCGCCGCGTGCGTTCGCGGTCAGGTCGGTGTCGCCGCGCGAGACGTTCCAGAACCAATTCACCGGCTGCGACGACGGGCTGCTACCCGCGAATGCGGTCGCACGTTGCACGTGATAAAACGCCGCCTCACGCGGCGAACCGGTGCGGTCCGCGTAGCTCAGCCAGTCGGTGAGTAGCGTTTGGTACAAGTTCGAGACGTTCGAATAAATCAGCTTCGGCGTGCCAGCGGTCGCTTGTTCGAGCGTTCCGAGGTATTGCGGGTTCGGCACGACGAGATCGATGCTGTTCTTCAGCAGCGTCTTTTCGAAGTCCGTAATCGGCGTACCGGAGTACGCAAGTTGTGCGAGGCGGATGTGCGAATACTTCTGCCCCGTCGGAGTATCGACGACGGTCGGTGCGGGTGGCGGTACGGAAACCGGCTGCGGAACAAATATCTGGTCCGCGATCGGCGTGCCCGCGACATCGTCGACGTAAACGGTGCCGTAAACTCCTTTGCCACGACCGATCCCGATCATGCCATTATCCGCGCGAACCGTCACACTCGCGCGAATCGCATCGACCGTATCAGCTTGCCACGAACCGCTGCTGTTGAGGTAGCGGCCATCGTCGCTGCGTTGCAGCCGCACATTCGCGAAATCGCCGACGAGCGAGTACGAAAGCCGCAGCCAACCGGCGGTGACCGGCTCTTTCGGCGTCAAGCTCGCGATGCTCGTTTCGCTGCCATTGCGCGTCTCGCGCAATGCGATCGATCCACCGCGACCGACCGCCACGCCGACGTAACTCGCCGATGTCGCGTTCAGGTTTTGGCCGCGTGAGAATACCGTCACCGGCTCGATGGCATCGGCACGGACGTTCGCCCAAACGGTCAGGTTCCCGCTCAGGCTCGCGGTATTCCACGTACGCGATGTCAGGTTGTTATTGCCGTAAATTGCCAGCGAATTCGTGCCGGAAGTCGCTGCGGTTCGCGAGAGACCGTAATACTCTCCGCCGTTGCTCGCCCACTGCTGCCAATTGGCTGGCAAGAACGGATATTTCGTAACTTCAAATGTCTCTGCGACAAAAGCCGCAGGCGTTTCCCTCGCTTCGAGAGATTCGAAACGAAGGGTACTCCGTCCGTGCGGTGGGATGGGCATCCGGTGACTCCTTCAGGGTGCGATCAGTCGTGGCGAGTCAATCGTGCGTGTGACCCACTACCGGATTTCAAAGACGGGTGCGCAAGTCGCCCCCGCCGTTTCGTACGGTTGTGGGGCAATCCTTGCCGATTGAGTTGTTCGCGGTTATTCGACCATCCGGAATGGACTGGCACACGAATTGATACTCGCGGGTGACGCACAAATGCGCCACCCCCCGCCACGACACCGATAACGATCCTGCGTGGATCGATCCATCGAACCCCATCGGTCGATCAAGGTTCCTGAGACGTTCCGTTCGCCCCGACGCGAACAACCCGCACAGTCGGGAAACGCTGCCCGCCTTCCACCGGGTGACCCGCCATCACAACCACGCGATCCCCCACCGCCACCGCACCCGCACGGAAGGCGTCGCGCACCGCGGCCTCCATGCGGTCTTCACCCGGCGACAACCAGCCCATCGTCACCGGCAGTATCCCCCACACGAGCGCCATTCGGCGTGGCACCACATCGCCAGGAGCAGGGGCGACGATCTGCGCCCACGGTCGGTTCCGCGACAACAACCGCGCCGATCGTCCCGTCAACGTCGGCGTCACGATCGCGGCCGCACCGACTTCTTCCGCGAGTTTGCACGCATGTTGCGCGAGAGGGTCGTCGATATTGTTAATCGGAGTGAACTCGCTCGCTTTCATCCGGTTGAAGCCACTCTGGCGAATGTGCTTCTCGGTTTCGACTGCGATTCGTGCCATGCAATTGACGGCTTCGACGGGATATTGCCCGACGGCGGTTTCTCCGGAGAGCATCACCGCATCGGTGCCGTCGTAAATCGCGTTGGCCACATCGCTTGCCTCGGCTCGCGTGGGCCGTGGATTCTTTTGCATCGAATCGAGCATGTCCGTCGCGGTGATAACCGGCTTGCCTGCCGTTCGCGCTTCGGCGATCAATTGCTTCTGCACCGTTGGCACGCGCTCGAGCGGAATTTCCACGCCGAGGTCGCCGCGTGCCACCATGATGCCATCGAACGCGGCAATGATCGCCACCATCCGCTCGACCGCTTCGGGGCGTTCCATCTTCGCCAGCACGGGGCCACGGTAACCGAAGTTCGCCGCAACCTCGCGCAGTTCCGCAGCGGCTTCCGGACCGCGCACGAACGACAACGCCAGCCAGTCCGCACCCGCCTTCACCGCCACTTCGATGGCAACCCGGTCGCGATCCGTCACTGAGGCAATGCTCAGCGGCGTGTCGGGAAGGTTGATCCCCTTGTTCGGCTTGAGTTCACCGCCGACGATAATACGTGCGGTCAGCCGGCCATCACTCGCGCCGATTGCCTCGAGTTGCAGGCGGCCATCGTCCAGCAGCATGCGGTGCCCCGGTCGAACATCGCCGAGAACTTCCGGCTCGGTGATGACGATGTCATCGGGGTGAATCGCATTGTCGCCGAGTGAAAACGCGAGTTCTTCGCCGACGACCAGCATTCGCGATGCGGTGATCTTGCAGCGCAGTTTCGGGCCGGGCAGGTCGGCGAGAATCGCCGTTACTTTGCCGACCTTCTTGGACAGATCGCGGAACAGTTTCACCCGCTTGAGGTGATCCTCCGCGTTCCCGTGCGAGAAGTTGATCCGCGCGACATCGACACCCGCACGGAGAACCGCCTCCATCATGGCTGGGTCGTCGGTAGCGGGCCCGAGCGTGGCAACGATCTTGGTACGGCGCGGCATCATGTGGCTCTCCCGTTGTGCAATCGCAAAACTCGATGAGCATGATCTAGAGCAACCGCGTTCCGAAGTCGAACGTTCCCCAATAACATAAACTGCGAAAGTGCTTTGCGATCTCCTCTTACCCGGTACGATCATGCCGCGAGCTTTGTTGGTTATCGACGTTCAAAACGAATACTTCACCGGTGCGTTGCCGATAACGCACCCGACGGGGCACCTCGCGAACATCCTCGCGGTGATGGACGTGGCGAAGGCGCAGGGCGTACCGACTGCCGTGATTCGGCACCATCAGCCGGACCCCGCATCGCCGGTGTTCCGCATTCGCTCGAACGGTTGGGAGCTACACCCGGAAGTCGCGAGTCGTTCGCGGGACATCCTCATCGACAAGCATTGGCCGGGCAGTTTCACCGGTACGAATCTCGACGAATGGCTGAAATTCGTCGGTGCCGACACCGTCACGATTAGCGGGTACATGACGCACATTTGCTGCGACACGACCGCACGGCAAGCCATGCACCGCGGCTACAAAGTCGAATTCCTCTCCGATGCCACCGGCACGCTCGCAGTCAGCAACACCGCCGGAAGCGTGACGGCCGAGGAACTCCAGCGTGCCATTCTCTGTTCGCAGCAAATGTTCATCAGCGAAGTGCTCGATACGGCCACATGGCAAACGCGACTGTGACATTTGGCCTCTCATAATCGACGTAAGTCAGAATTGCGGACGCGCACACTTCTGCGCACCTCGTGAATTCCAACTTACGTCATATCGTCTAGAACTTTTTGGCTTCGGGGAATCGTGTGGGTTGGCGGGAATTGGTAAAATGGATGTGTAAACATTTCGTTTGCATTTGAGGTGCGCTACAACTCGTCGGCACTCTCCATCGCAGTTTTGGCCGAGACGATTTCTCGGTCGATTGCAGCCAACTCAGCCGTCTGTTCGTCCACCTCGGCGCGGAGGTCGTCGATCTTCTCTTGCGACACCCCTTCCGCAGCCTTGCAGTCTTTCTCGGCTTTGTCGAGTTTCTTCTGCGTATCCTTCCGGCGATCCTCCTGCGACGCAATCTCGATCTCGATGTCTTCCCGAGATGGCCATGCGAAGTCGTCCTGCGCCACGCGGGTCAGCATCACGCAGAACCGGAACTGGAGATAGCTAACAGCCTTCTCCCCGAGTGACGCCACGCGCTTGACTTTCCGCTCCAGTTCCTCAAGTAACTGACGAGGCACGGTGAAGGCGTTCCCAAAGTCGGCCGCGCTCCGGCTCAAGCTCAGTGCCGGATTGCCCGGCAGATAGACAAGCTTCGTCTCGCTGAGCGAGGTCGCCGCGAGGTTGATCTTACGCCACTTCGAAGTGGCCTTCGTCCCTTCGAGCGGGAAGTCAATCACTGGGGCCATCATGATGCTCGGGGCACGCTCTGCGTCGCAGGACTGAGAAATGACAATGGCTTTGACCAATGTGACTTGCTCAACCAAGATCAACTTCATCGTCGGAAGCCGTTTCCAGCTCTTGGAATTGTTTTTCCCGGAAGTTGGCCGTCTGGTGAGCGCGACGTAAGAACGCGCGACGCAGCTCTGCCACGGCTTTGTTCTGGGTAGAGCCACCCTGAGCGGCTGGCTGACTGCTTCGGACCGTCTCCTCCTCAACCGGCACATACCCCAAAGGCAGGAGTTGGATCGACGTTTTGGTTACAATCATCATGGCTTGATCCTCCTTTCCCAGAGCGTAAGATTCCAAACTGTCACCATAACAGGCTAACGACCGTTTGCAAGCGGCAGAGAATGATACCTTTTCTTCATATGGCACGACGTATCAATTCTTATCTTATTCTGGTTGCCGCAGGTGCTAAAGTCCTGCGGCTTCCATCTTAAGAGGTTTTGGCCTGGTTTCAATTGCGGCGATTTTGGGTAGCAGGGAATGATTCCACCACTTACCCACCCACCCATCCGTGGACTCATTGCCGAATTTCGGAACC
>JAYVQG010000231.1:0-6315 GCA_043757025.1 Limnoglobus sp. | reverse complement strand
TCCGAAATCGGGAATGATTCCAGGGATGGGTGGGTGGGTAAGTGGTGGAATCATTCCCTGCTACCCAAAATCGCCGCAATTGAAACCAGGCCAAATTTCAGTAGCTCATGGACGACCCGTCCATGGGCGTTTACGGTTTGACGATGCGCTCGAATTCCACGTAGTCGGCACCGCGTGTGACATCGTTGCTATTGACTGCGGCCTCGATGATCGCATCGCCGGCAGTCAGTGGCATAACGAACGTCACGATGTTCGCGTTCCCAACGATCGCCAACGCTGCCTTCGCATCACCGCACGCAAACTGATAGCCGGTGAATGGCGACTTCGAGCGAATCGTGACGCGATACTCTCCGGCCGTGGCGATTGTCGCGTGCCATTGCCCTTGGCTCTCGGGCTTCCAGCCGGCATTCGGCCCGCGCCAATCCTGTCGGCTCAGGCGGCTCGGGTTTTCCTTCTCGTGACCGAGTATCATTCGCGTCGGTCGAAAGCCGAGTTGCGTCACGTCGTCGAACCAACGGGCATAACTGGCTTTCAATTTCTCGACTTCTGCGGGCATCGTGGCCGCGAGATCGTGCTGCTCGAAGGGATCGTTCGGAATATCGAACAACTCGTACTTCGGCTGCCACTTCGCCCCAACGTCCCCCGCACCGAGCGCTTGAACGAGTTTGTACTTCGGCCCTTTTGCCGCGAAAGCACGAAACTTCTCCGGTTCATCGCCACGGTGCCACTGGAAGTAAAGCGTTCGTTCGGGCAACACTTTCGCTTCGCCACGCAGTAGCGGTAACAGGCTACGGCCATCGACGTCGCTGGGTATCGCCGATTTCTTCGCGTCGAGAATCGTGGGCGTGAGATCGATGTGTGCGGTTTGTTCGGCCACGCTGCGGCCTGCCGTCAGCATCTTCGGCCAACGCACGTAACACGGCACGCGGATACCGCCTTCGTAAACCGTGCCCTTACGGTTCCGCAGACCCGAATTGAAGCGGACGCCACCCGGCCCGTTGTCCGTGAGAAAGATCACGAGCGTGTTGTCGGCAAGGTTTCGATCCGCGAGCGCCTTCATCATGCGGCCGAAGTTCGCGTCGATGTTTTCGATCATCGCGTAGGCTTTGGCAATGTCGTCGACCGCGACTTTCGGCCCCGCCCACGGCTGGCCGATCTTCGGAAACCCGGCCGGAGTGAGATCGCGTTTGGCATACGTTGCCGCCAGTTTCGCATCGACTTGGTACGGCCCGTGCGGGGCGTTGTACGCCACATACGCGAAGAACGGTTTCGCGGCGTCCGCCTTCTGAATGAAGTCGATGGCCCCATCGGTGAAGACGTCGGTGCAATAACCTTTGGCGCGAAACTCCTGGCCATCCTTACGCAAAATTGGGTCGAAGTACGAACCGCCTTCCGGTGGGTCCGATGGTTGCGCGATGCCACCGCCCTGGCACCAGAGCGTCCGTTGAAAGCCGCGATCTTCGGGACGCAGTGGGTAGTTGTCGCCGAGGTGCCACTTGCCGAACAACCCGGTGCGATACCCCGACGCGGCTAACATCTCCGGCAGCGTTCGCACGTCGGGCCGCATCAGCGAACGCCCGAGAAACGTATCGACCACGCCCGTGCGGTAGTTGTACTTTCCCGTCAGCAGCGACGACCGCGTCGGCGAGCAGACCGGCGACACGGAGAAGTTTTTGAGCCACACCGACTCTTTCGCGAAGGCGTCCAAGTTCGGTGTTCGCACGACGGGGTTGCCGTGGCAGCCAAGGTCGCCGAAGCCCTGATCGTCAGTAATCACAATCAACACATTCGGCGTATCCGCAGCCATTGCCGATGCGAGCGAGATCGTCCAGAAGCCCCACGCGATGAAGAATCTCATAGATCACCCTCGGTACCATCGGTCGCGATGTCGCTCATTCCAACATAAAATGCGTCTGCGAGCAACACGATGCGGATCGGTCTGCGCGTTCGGCTGCTGTTACCACCGGCGGTCTTGTTGGTGGGTATTGCGGGCGTCACCTGGTGGGCGGTCGGCGTGGCCGCGCACACCGTCGAACGGCAGATCGATACGCAAATCCGCGCCATCGCTCGCACCCTGAGCGGGCCGCCGACGTTCCCGTTGACCGATGCCGTGCTGAACCAAATGAAGGGTCTGTCGGGCGTCGAGTTCGTGCTCGTCAATCGCAACGGCGAGCGGCTGAGTACGTTTCCGGATGCGAACATCCCGCTGCCGACGAACCTCGGCGTGCCGTTGCGTATCGGCGATTCGGAGTTCCTGGCGGAGAAGGTGCCACTTCGCGCGCCGCACCCGAACGAAGGCGGCACGCTCTGGATCTTTTACCCCGATGCGTTGCGGCGTACGGCAGTCGGCGATGCGGTGCGGCCCGCGCTCTGGCTCGGTGGCGTCGGCGGTCTCGTCGTCGTGGGGCTGACGATGCTGACATCGCGTCGGCTCGTCACGCGCGTTCGCGACCTCGAGCAGCGCACGCGGGATATTGCCGCCGGCGCGTTCGCGCCGATGCCGTTGCCGAAGACTGACGACGAACTGCGCGATTTGTGCCAATCGGTGAACGAAATGGCGCGGCGATTGGCCGATTACCGCGAACAAACGCAGACGACCGAACGGCTCCGCGTGCTCGGGCAGTTCTCGGGAGGGCTGGCGCATCAGCTACGGAATGCCGCCACCGGTGCGAAGCTAGCGATCGAACTTTACCTCGGCGACGCGAGCCAACGGACCGACGAGCCGCTGCACGTGGCGCTGCGGCAACTCGCGCGAATCGAGGTCAATTTGCGGCAATTCTTGAACCTCGGCAAACCCGCGCAAGTGACCGCAGAGCCGTGCGATTTGCACGCGATTCTCGAACAGACCGTGCGGCTCGTCGGGCCGCAGTCGCAGCACCTCGACACGACGATCACCTGGGAACGGCCGATATTTCCGGCGGTAATCGCGGGCGATCCGAACGTGCTCGGGCATCTGTTTGGGAACTTGATCGCGAATGCGATCGAAGCGACAGGGAGCGGCGGGAACGTCGCGATTACTTCGTCAATCGGCGACGATGGCCACCGGATCGAAGTCCGCGACGATGGCCCAGGCCCGCGTGCGGACATTGCCGAGAAGTTGTTCGAGCCATTCGTGACGGGAAAGGAACAAGGCATCGGCCTGGGCTTAGCCGTCGCCCGGCAGGCGGCGGAGGCGCACGGCGGCACGCTCACCTGGGAACGCCACGGCGCGGAAACGATCTTTCGCGTGGTGTTGCCACGCGTTCGCGGTTCCGCAAAACAATAGTTGCTAGTAGACCGCTCTCAATGACCTCCAGGGAATCGCAACATGGCTGAAACGCTCGAATTCAAGGCCGAGTTGAAGCAATTGCTCCATCTCATCACGCACTCGCTGTATTCGGACCGCGAGATTTTCCTCCGCGAACTCGTCAGTAACGCCAGCGATGCGATCAATAAGTGTCTGTTCGATTCGCTCGCGAACGACGATAAGCTCGAAGACAACAAAGATTGGAAGATCCGGATCGCCGCCGACGAAGACGCGAAAACGTTGACGATCTCGGATAACGGCATCGGCATGTCCCGCGAACAAGTCATCGACCACCTCGGCACGATCGCGAAGTCGGGCACGAAGGCGTTCCTCGATGCGATTAAGCAGAAACAGCAATCCGATGCGCCGGGGTTGATCGGTCAGTTCGGCGTCGGCTTCTACTCGGCGTTCATGGTAGCCGACACCGTCACCGTCATCACCCGCACCTTCGGCGACCCAAGCCAGGGCAGCAAGTGGGTATCCGACGGCCAAGGCAGTTTCACGATTGAAACCGTCGAGAAAGCCACGCGCGGCACCGAAGTGATTCTGACGCTCAAGGAAGATGCGCAGATGTTCCTCGACCCGTACAAGCTCAAGCAGCTCGTGCGGAAATTCTCCGACTTCATCGAGCATCCGGTGGTGATGGATTCGACCGAAGAAGTCGAAGGGAAAACCGAAACGCACGAGCTAACGATCAACAACCGCAAGGCGATCTGGCTGCGTCCGAAAAATGAGGTGAAGCCCGAAGAGTACGACGAATTCTACAAGCAAGTGAGTAACGACAACGTCGCGCCGGCGAAGGTGATGCACTTCAGCATCGAAGGAAGTACCGAGTTCAAGGCACTCTGCTTCATACCGGCGCAGAAGCCGTTTTCGTACGACTGGCAGGAGCCGAAAGTGGGGCTGCGGCTGTACGTGCAGCGCGTGCTGATTATGGACAAGTGCGAGGAACTGTTGCCGCCGTACTTGCGGTTCGTGTCGGGCGTGGTCGATGCCGCCGACTTACCACTGAACGTGTCCCGCGAACTACTCCAGCAAAATCCGCACCTCGAAACCATCCGCAAAAACGTCGTGCGGAACGTACTGTCGGGCCTCGATGGCCTGAAAAACATGGATTACGAAAAGTACGTGACGTTCTACCGCGGCCTCGGGTCGATGCTGAAGGAAGGCTTAGCCCGCGATTGGGGCAACCGCGATAAAGTGGCCGATTTGTTGCTGTACGAGTCGATGAATACCGAAGCCGGTTCGTACACGACGTTCGCGGACTACGTGGCCAAGATGCCCGAAGGCCAACCGCAAATCTTCTTCTTGACGGGCGAGAACCCCGAACTGTTACGCCGTTCACCGTACCTCGAAACCTTCAAGGCCAAAGGTTACGACGTGCTCTTGATGAGCGAGCCGATCGACGAGTTCGTGATCCCGCAATTCGGCGAGTACAAAGGGAAGAAACTGCAAGCCGTCGACCGCGGCGATTTGAAAGAGACCGGGGACGACATCCCTGCCGAGGTGGCCGAGTCGTTCGCGAACTTGATGAGCGCACTGAAAATGAAGATCGCCGAAACTTCCGATGTGCGCCTCACAAAACGGCTCACCGAAAGTGCGGCATGCCTCGTGGCGCAAGCGGGCGGCATGACCGCGAACATGGAACGATTGATGCGAAAGTACGGCGAACAACCGGCCGAAAACAAACGCATCTTAGAGTTGAACCCCGATCACGACGCCGTGAAATCGCTCCGCGACATTCACACGGCGAACCCCGACGACCCACGAGTCGAATCGTTCGCACGGTTGTTGCTCGATCAGGCGGTGATTGCCGAAGGCTCGAAGATCTTGGACCCCGTCGGTTTCGCGAAGCGGATCAACGACTTGATTGCGGTCCAGGCGAAAAACTGATACAGGCGTTCTCTCACGAATGCTCGCATTTTGCAATGCACCCGACAGGAGTTGAACCTGTAACCTTCGGCTTCGGAGGCCGACGCTCTATCCAATTGAGCTACGAGTGCATTCCAGAACTATACCGTCGGTGATGGGGCATGACAAGTCGATGCGGGGGTTGCCCTCGACTAGCGTTCTGCGTTTACTGTACCTTCATAATCGTCGAACTTCCCGTCGAGCGGTTGCGAGAGTACGTCCGATGATCGATCAGTTTTCGCAGTACGGCTACCTCGGTGTGTTCGCCGCGATTATCGCGACGGGCTTTGGGCTGCCGTTGCCGGAGGAACTCCCGATCCTCACGGCGGGCGTGCTGGTCGGCCACGGCGATACGTTGCCGCCGAACGCGATGGCGCTCGATCCCGCACGGCTACGGTGGTGGGTGATGCTGCCGGTGTGCATTCTGGCGGTCGTGGTGGGCGATGGGCTTCTCTACGCAGTGGGCCGCATTTGGGGGCCGATGTTGCTCAGTAAGAAGTGGGTGCAAGAGAAAATCCTCACCGCCGAAAAACGAGCGATCATCGAGAAGAACTTCCAAGATCGCGGCATTATGATCTTGCTCACGGCACGCCTAACGCCGGGCATTCGCACGCCGATCTTCCTGATGGCGGGCGTGTTGCGAGTGCCGATGACGCGGTTCCTCATTGCCGACGGCTTGTACGCGATTCCCGGCGTCAACGTCATGTTCTGGCTCGCATATTTCCTCACCGATCAGGTTCTCGAAGTCTTTCACAAGATCGATCAGTATCGGCCACTGGTGTTCGTGGCGATCTTGTCCGCGGTGGCGGGTGCGGTGCTATATCGCTTGTTTTTCAACCGCAACGTGACCACGGGAAGCTCGACCGACGTGCCGACGTTGGCGAAACCGGTCGAAAAAGTCGAACAGGCAATCATGGGCGCGCTCGACGCCGTCGCGCACATGGGTCACCATGCCGATAAAAGCGTGAAACCGCCTACGCCCATACCGGAAAAGCCGGGTCTCGACGCGCCAAAATCGACGTAAGGCGTCCGGCACGTCATGATTTACCTGCTTTGGGGTGGATGACGATGTCGTACTTGGGTAGAGTCGCAGAACGCTCCAGTCGCGCTTCGATCGG
>JAYVQG010000230.1:0-6329 GCA_043757025.1 Limnoglobus sp. | reverse complement strand
CACCAGGGCGGCGCGAACTTCGCGTTCGCCGATGGCTCGGTGCGCTTCCTCACGTACGGAGCCGACCCGATCCTCGGCGCACTCGCCACCCGCGCCGGTGGCGAAGTGCCAGAGACGATCGAATAACGCGGTAAGCCGGTTCTTGAAGTCTCAATTCCATGTCGATCGCGAACCCACGACGCGCCCGAGCGCTCGATGTCGTCGAAGTGGCGGCACCGGAAAAACCAATCGAGCCAGATCGCGCGTAACCGAAGTGTCGTAGAATTACGTGAGATATTTCGATGCGTTCGTTGAGAATCGACCCGAAAGGCAGTCGCATATGGCTTCGTTTCCTGCGCACCCCGAGGCGCATCGCGTGCGGCGGATTGCCCATGCGATTATCCCGTTGCGTTCGGTCGATGGCGAGGTCGATGCGGTGCTGTTCACGTTGAGTCCGGACGATGAATCGCCGCGTTTACCGGGCGGGATGATCGAAAAAGGCGAGTCGCCCGAACAGGCGCTGGAACGCGAACTGAAGGAGGAACTCGACCTCGAACCGCACGAATATCAGGTGTCGCCGCGATTGATCGTTGCCGGTATCGGTTTGTTTGCGATCAGCCCGAGTACGGGCCAACTGACCGACTATCGTTTCTTTCCATTCGTGGTCAAACCGCTGGGAATGGGGATCGATAAGCTTCAGCGCCGCCTCAACGGTTACGAGCCGAGCGATGCCTGCACGGTCGCGCCGGTGACGCTCGAAGAATGGCAACGGACGGGCCACGGCTTCGAGACGACGTACCCCCGCGCCGTCGTCGAACGCCTGACCCGCGAGCAATTGGAAGACGCCGCCATTTCCGTGTGATCCGTGGTGATTCTGCTGTTCATTTTTAATTAAGAATGGAAGAGAACCACGGAATCAACGGAAAACGCGGAAACAGAACGAGAGTTCGATTCCCGCTCTGCACGTAACGCCCTGGATAACAGCTCTTTGGCGGATTTTAGTTTTGCGTTTTCATTTCCGTGTGATCCGTGTTTTCCGTGGTGATTTCGTTCGTTTCTGCTGTTCGGTTTTAAGAATGGAAGAGAACCACGGAATCAACGGAAAACGCGGAAACAGAACGAGAGTTCGATTCCCGCTCTGCACGACGATCCTTCGCGGAAACGTCAAAATATAACGAAATAATTCTTCACTGGCTTCAAATCTATCAGAACGAGACGCCGCCATTCCGATCGGTGCGACAATCTCGTAAAATGACACTCGGAACTGTTCGTTTTCAGGGGATTTTGCCGTGATTCGATTCCTGGCAGTCGTGGCAATCTGTCTGGCGTTCGCATCGGTAGCGCAGGCGCACGCGGTCGGGATCGACGTCAAACTGCTCGATGGCAAAGTGACCATCGAGACGTTTTACGACGACGACACCCCCGCTCCCTCTGCAAAAGTGACGGTCTTCGACGCGGCCAATGTGCTGATTTCCGAGGGGAAAACGGACAATCACGGCGTCTGGACATTCGATGCCCCACTCGCGGGGAAGTACGAGGTCCGCGTGAATGCCGGGGCCGGGCACACCGCGAAGACGACGTTCACCATTCCGCCCGTAGCCGTCGAAACGGTTTCCATCGCCGATGGCCCCGACCGTGCCGCGTTCACGGGGCCGATGCGTTGGGTGATGGCGGCGGTTGGCCTCGCGGCGATCGGCAGCCTGACGTTCGTCGCTCGCTGGGCGGCCCGTAGGAAAAAAACATCGGATTGACACCCTTCGCGATTCCCATTCGGCATAATCGTCGCAAGCCGTTGCTAAATCACAACATGCCACTCGAGTTCGGCAGCGATTTTCGATGGAAATGTTGCGGTTCGACGACGATTTTTGTATAAATTACAACGACGTACTACGGAGCGAATCGGTTTCACCGACGCTACCGCCACGTCGTACGAAACCCGGATACGGTACCAATCCGCCCGAGGTACGAGGTAGTCCAGACATGGGTGCTTTGAAAATTCGTCGTATTGACTTAACGGCGAACAACGCGAATTCGCAACTCGCCAAACTCCGCGACCAGTTCCGGCCCGATTCGGAAATCACTACGCCACAGAGTAAGAAGCTCACGCTCGCCGTGTTCGGGGAAGCCCTGACGCCGACGCAAGCCGTCGAGCGCATCTGCCTCGATGTGAAGGCCAAAGGCGTGGCTGCCGTTCTGCAATACACCGAGCAACTCGACAAGGTCAAACTCAAGGCCGACGCCATCCGGGTCAAGCCTTCGGAGATCGCCGAAGCCCACGCTGCGGCGGCCCCCGAATACCTCGATGTGCTTCGCCGCATCCGCTACAACGTCGATTCGTTCCAGTCGGGATTGCTACACCAAGACGCCTTGTTGCGCGTGTCCGGGCAGCACGAATTGTCGATGCGCTATCGCCCGATGAACCGCGTCGGCGTCTACTGTCCCGGTGGGGCGGCCGCTTACCCATCGACGTTGCTCATGACGGTCGTTCCCGCACAGTCGGCGGGCGTGAAGGACATCATCGTCTGTTTGCCGCCGAAAGACACCGGCGCTTACAACAAAGATATGCTCGCGGCCTGCCACGAACTCGGCATCACCGAGGTGTACCGCATCGGCGGGGCGCAGGCGATTGCCGCGATGGCGTACGGCGTCGAGGGCCTCAAGCCCGTCGAGATGATCGTCGGGCCGGGCAACCAGTTCGTCGCGCTCGCCAAGCGTTACGTTTACGGTCAAGTGGCGATCGACTGCATCGCCGGGCCGAGCGAAATCGTCGTCGCCGCCGATGACTCCGCCCACCCCGCATACGTCGCTCTGGACCTTCTGGCGCAGGCCGAACACGCGCCCGGCGTGCCGATCTTGGTGACGTGGTACGAACCGCTCCTCGGCGAAGTCGAAGAAGCCCTGAACAAGCGAATCGCGAAGCTGTCGCGCGGCGACATGGCGAAAGAATCGTTCGAGCGCTACGGTGCGTTCGTGCTGGCACCGGACAAAGCCTCCGCGATCGAGTGCGTGAATGCACTGGCACCCGAACACCTGCACATTCAGACCCGCGACCCCGATGGCTTCGCCGAAGAGATCGACAACGCCGGTGCGATTTTCCTCGGCCCGTTCAGCCCCGTGGCAGTCGGCGACTACGCCGCTGGCCCGTCGCACGTTCTCCCGACCGCAGGCACCGCACGCTTCAGTAGCGGCCTGACTTCCAACGATTTCCGCAAGCGAACGAGCGTGTTGCGGTTCACCCGCAACGGCCTGAAGGACATCGCAGAAGACGTGATCTACTTGGCGAAAAAGGAAGGCCTGACCGGCCATGCCGCGAGCGTCGAACAGCGTGCGAACGACAACGGCCCCGCCGCCCGCCCGAAGCCCAAGCCCGAGAAAGTGATCGCCGCGGCCGCCGCCGCTGCGGCCGCGGCGGCAGCAATCGCCGCCGGTGTCGCGCCACCGGTCGTCGCCACTACGCCATCACCGATTCCGGTCAAGAAGTAGGTATCCGATGTGGGGCACGTTTTTTACGTGCCATTGGTTTTCGTGGGCTGTTTCCCCGTCCGATGGTATCTCCATGGGCTGACATAGCGACCCTTCAGGTTCGATGATGGTTCTTCGGTCCTTTAGGGATCGCTCGTATAGCCCATGGTGTAACCATGGGAGGGATTATGAACGGATTCCGCGACAACATCCTCCAGATGGCCGGTTACGTGCCGGGCGAGCAGCTCAACGCGACCGACATCGTCAAGCTCAACACCAACGAGAACCCGTACCCGCCGTCGCCGCGGGTGTTCGATGCCATTCGCGCCGCCCTGACCGGCAACACGTTACGCAAATATCCGCAGTCGAACGGCGAGGCATTCCGCAAGGTCGCAGGTCGCATTCTCGGCGTCGAACCCGACGCGATTCTCGTCGGCAACGGCTCGGACGATATTCTCACGATCCTCACCCGCGCCTTCGTTCCCGAAGGCGGCTCGATCGTCTCGCCGACGCCGAGTTACATCCTTTACGAAACGCTCGCGCAAATCCAGGGTGCGCGGTTCGAGTCGGTTCGCTTTACCGACGATTGGCAACTGCCGAAACCGTGGCCGAAGTCGGGCGCGAACCTCACGTTTCTCGCGAATCCGAACTCGCCATCGGGCACCTGTTTGCGACCGGCGGAAGTGGCGCGGCTGGCGAAGGAAGTCGGCGGGCCGCTCGTCCTCGATGAAGCGTACGGCGACTTCGCCGAATGGAACGGCATCTCGCTCTTAAAAACCTGCCCGAACCTCATCGTCACGCGCAGTTTCAGCAAGTCGTACTCGCTCGCCGGCATTCGCTTCGGCATCGCGATTGCCGATCCCGCTACGATTCTCGAATTGACCAAAGTGAAGGACTCGTACAACTGCGACGCGCTCAGCCTCGTAGCCGCCACCGCCGCAATTGCAGACCCGCTGTACTTCGCCGACGTCCGCGCGAAGATCGTAGCGACGCGGGGCCGAATGCACGCCGAACTCGCCTCGCTCGGCTTCCACGTTACGCCGAGCCACGCAAATTTCCTCTGGTGCCGCCGTTCGGATCGCGCACACAAGCCGATCTACGAAGCCCTCAAATCCAAAAACATCCTCGTCCGCTACATGAATTACAGCGGCTACGACGGCCTACGCATCAGCGTCGGCACCGACGCCGAAATCGACCGCCTGCTGATGGAATTGCGGAAGATTGTGTAGGGTGGTTGCTGTTGACATCCAAAATGCGATCGGCGGAGGAGGGCTTCGCAATGTGGCGGTCTCTACTGTGGGTCGTCGCAATATCGCTGACTGTCGGAGTCGGGTACGTCGCAGTGGACACGGCCCGACGGGCAGCGACACTCGGGGTATTCTTCGAGGGGCACGGCATGCCGACCAATTCGCCACCCGAGGCGTTCAAGGCGGCCGAGTTTAATGTCATATACCTGCTCGGGCTGACTGTGGGGGTTGCAGCCGGGATCGGGGTGTCTGTGGCTACGGTCGCGTGGTGGAGGCTCACTCGCTCTCGCCGACCGAAAGGCACTCCGGCGGTCGTCTCAGTTTCATAAATTACTCGGGTAGGCGGTTCCGTGAGTTCGGTCGACATTAGAGGGTACACCGGATGGACCCGCTTCCTGACGCTGGCAACGACTATCGTGGTTCGCGGATGTGGCCCGTCATCGCGCTGGGGCTTCTGGCAGCCGCGTGGGTGACGTACTACCTCATCATGTGTTATGGCACTCGACTGGCGGAGCGATGGGGACCGGCCCCCGATGTGGTCGATGCCCTGCAAAGGGACGGATATGTCAGCCGCCGAATCCTGCCCTACCTCATGGTCGTTATGCTTCTCGACATGCTGGCACTGGGAGCACTCGTTCCGCAAAGCCGCGCCGTTTGGCCGAGGGTTCTCAAGGTGTTGATCGCGGTGCTGCTGGTTCCGACGGCCCTCTTTCACTGCTTGGCATGTGTGGTCAGCATGATATTTGCTGGCTGATAGTACATCAAGGCAGGGTCAAAGGCGAGATCTTTCGACGCACGGTCTTTAAACAATGAGTGTCTATGCCCAACAAATACCAACAAATCGTGAAGCGGTTGGAACTGGAACCGGTTGATAAACCGGTTCGGCTTTCGGAGAAAGCACTCCTCGATTTTGAAAGGACAATCGGGCATCCACTTCCAGTCGACTACCGCCAGTTTCTTTCGCGATATGGGTTTGTGTCTGGTGCTGGTGTAGCATTTCCAGAGTATGGGCAACCCGCGAAACCATACGGTGGTGTCGAGGTGTTCCTCGGCGTAAAACCAGATGATGGATATGATATTATGGACACTAAAGAAGGTCTGGCCGGTCGGCTTCCGGACCATTTGCTGCCCATCGCCGATAGTCCTGGTGGCCTAATTTGTCTTGCACTGATTGGTGTCGATACAGCAAAGATTTTCTGGTGGGGTTTTGAATGGATAAGTGGCGCTAACACACAACCCGTTCTGCTCGCCGATGATTTTGACTCCTTCATGAACAGTCTGTACTTAGACGAAAACTAGTTTGTTATCGACGCCACCAGCGGGCCGACCTTATGCGTCGGTCCTCCTCGGCGAATGATGGATCAATTCGGGGTGCTGAACTATCCACGCCTCCCACTGGTCGAAATCGTAGCCGAAATCCTGTCCGGTGGATTGCTTTAAATGTTCGTAAGCCTGATCTTGAGATAGGTATTCTCGCCGACCCCGCTGAATCTCTTGTCGAAGATTCATCAGCAGTCCATCAAGAAACGATATTTGGCTCATTCGTCAGCAATTCCCGGTCGCGTGAAAACCCCTGCGAAATCCGCTCTTCTCGATCGCGACTTTCGTAAACTCACCTTGCCTCGCGCTTCTCCAGGCCCT
>JAYVQG010000229.1:0-6346 GCA_043757025.1 Limnoglobus sp. | reverse complement strand
GTGGGCGAGATGCGATTTTCGATGATGCACTCTTTACCCATTCGCGTTGCATGTGATGATGGCTGGATCAGTGGGCTTACACCCACCGCTCGCCTTTGACATCGACGGGTTCATGCCCCGTGCTTCACTACGCAAAGTCTGCGCGGCGCGGCGAATTCCGCGCCGCCTGTGTCGCCTTTCCCCGGTCGTTCGCGATACACTAACAGCATGAATACTACCGCCACGCCCTCGTTCGTTCCGTACGTGCCGACTATCGACCGCGACACGGCGAAACTCGTCGCGCGCATGAAGTCCGTCGTCGGTGCGGAGAACGTGCTGACTTCCAAGGCCGATCTGGCCACGTACGAATGCGATGGGTTCACCATCGCCAAGAGCAAACCCGATGTCGTCGTGTTTCCGCGATCGACGCAGGACATCGTCGGCATCGTGAAAATTTGCAACGAACTCGACGTGCCGTTCATCGCACGCGGTGCGGGTACGAGCCTCGCCGGGGGTTGCGTGCCGGTCGGTGGCGGCGTCATGATCGCGCTCGCTCGAATGAAAACGATCCACGAAATTAACGTGCGAGATCGCTATGCCATCGTCGATCCGGGCGTCGTGAACGTGTGGCTGACGAACGCGCTGAAACCGCACGGCTACCACTACGCCCCGGACCCGAGCAGCCAGGGCGCGTGTACCATCGGCGGCAACGTGGCGACCAACTCCGGCGGCCCGCACACGCTGAAATACGGCGTGACCGTCAACCACATTCTCGGCATCGAACTCGTGCTGCCCGATGGCAACGTCGTCACCGTCGGTGGGCCGACAGAGGATGCACCGGGGTACGATCTCGTCGGCACGATTGTCGGCAGCGAAGGTACGTTCGGCATCGTCTCGAAAGTCTGGGTCCGCATCACGCGCAACCCCGAAGCGTATCGTACGTTGCTCGGGATCTTCGCGAATATCGACGATGCTACGAACGCGATTAGCGGCATCATCGGTGCGGGTATCGTCCCGGCGGCGCTCGAGCTTTTGGACCAAACGATTCTGAAAGCCGTCGAGGCCGCGTTCAAGTTCGGCTTCCCGCTCGATGCCGGTGCGGTGCTGATTATGGAAGTCGATGGCATGTCCGAAGGCTTGCAGGAAGAAGCCGACCGCATCCAAGAGATCGCGATCGCGAACAACGCCCGCGAAGTGCGGAAAGCGAACAGCGAGAACGATCGCCTCGCCTTGTGGAAGGCACGCAAGCAAGCGTTCGGCACGATTGGCCGCCTCGGTTACCCGAGCTATTGCACGCAAGACGGCGTCGTGCCGCGAACGAAGTTACCGCAGATTATGAAGTTCATTTTGAACGTTGCCGACAAGTACCAGATCGCGATTGCGAACGTCTTCCATGCGGGCGATGGCAACATCCACCCGATCTTGATGTTCGACGAACGCGACCCGGCCCAAGTGAAGAAAGTGCTCGACGCGAGCCACGATATCCTCACCGAGTGCATTCGCCTCGGTGGCAGCG
Organism: Limnoglobus sp.; assembly: GCA_043757025.1. Classification (GTDB taxonomy): domain Bacteria; phylum Planctomycetota; class Planctomycetia; order Gemmatales; family Gemmataceae; genus Limnoglobus. The sequence goes on along the minus strand of JAYVQG010000229.1, from coordinate 4,851 downwards.
TCACGGGCGAACACGGCATCGGCGTCGAGAAACTCGACTTCATGCCGGTGCTGTTCACGAAAGACGATCTGAACTTCATGGTGCGTCTCCGCACCGCGTTCAACCCGCGAAACAATTGCAGCCCGTATAAGATGTTGCCGACCGCAGGAGGATGTGCCGAACCCGCGAGCATTGGCGTGTCGAAACCCGGTCGCCGCGCGGCAGTGTAACCGGGTTAAGAAACTCCCACCGGGATGAACCCTATCGTGCCGAACACGATAGGGTTCATCCCGGTGGCTCGTTGTCTCACTTCGTCACTTCGAATCTTTCGCTTCTTTCGCTTCTTTGAAGTCGGTGGTCTTGCCCTTGTTCAAGATCATCTTGAGTTCTTCGACGGCCTTCAGACACTCTTCTTTGGTTTCCCAGTGCAGTTGTGGCAGTGGCATCGCGATGGTCTTGCCTTCGGCGTTCTTGATCGAATAGCGCCACGTGCCCTTTTCGACGTTCTTCTTGATCTCGATCGTTCCCACATCGGCTTTCGAGTCGGCTTTCTCGTCGACCTTTTTCTTCGGGTCGACCTTCTTGGGGTCGGCCTTTTTGGTTTCTTGTGCAGTCGCCAGCGTGACGGTGCTGCCGGCGCAGAACGCCAGTGCGGCCATCAGCATGAGGGATCGGGACAACTTCAACATTGGGCAAATCTCCGAAGGGTTGCGCGATCGCGTGTCGTCGAGGGGACGCTTGTGCGATTCATTCGATCGTATCAGCGAGAGGTGGCGTGCGAAATCAAAATCTCGCAGATGCGACAAATTCTCTCGAACCGTTCCGCGAAAGTGTACGACGTAGGTAGGCTGTTACGTGCGAGTGAAGTAATACGCGGCCATACTGAAACCGATGGCGATCACCGTCCAGCGCACGTACTTCGCCGGTAGCTTCCGTGCGACGCGGGCACCGAAGTAGCCGCCGATTATCGCGGGCACGACCATCGCGAAGACGCAGTCCCAACGGACGAGGTTTTCCCACAGGAAGACGACCACCGAGACCGCGTTGATCGCCGATGCGAGGAAGGTTTTGACGGCGTTGACTTTGTGAATATCGCCGATGCCCATGAACCCGAGCGAGGTGAGCATGAGGATGCCGATGCCCGCGCCGAAATACCCGCCGTATGTCGCGATCAGGAACTGAAAGCCGATGAGCGCGAAACCGAGTCGGGCGCTCGGCGCGGTCGTGTCGCCTTGTTTTTGCTTCAACAACCGCTGCAACGGAACTTGCAACAGGAACAGCACCGCCGCCGTGAGGATCAGCCACGGAACCAACTCATTGAATCGATCGGGATACGCGACGATCAAGAGCGCACCGAAGATGCCACCGATCAGGCTGACGGGTAGCATGGTGCGGGCGAACCGGCGCGATTCGCGTAGCTCTTTGCGGTAACCCCACGCCCCGGCGAACGAACCGGGCAGAAGCGCCACGGTGCTCGTCGCGTTGGCAATCGTGGCAGGTAAGCCGATGCTCATGAGCGCCGGAAACGTGAGTAGCGTACCGCCGCCCGCCACCGCATTCATGACGCCCGCCACGAACGCCGCCACCGCCAAGATCGCATACTCACCCGCAGACTCCGGCATTCTCACTCCTCGAATTCCATTACAACTTTGATATGTGAAAAATGTGTCCCGCGCTCGCAACGATCTCGGCGACGGTAGCCATCGCGCCGATGCCGATGTCGCCGCAGGCGAGTTCCTTGGCGATCGGCGGCACGATCCGCAACCCTTTGCAGCGGTCGTTCATGAGCGGGATCAGTTGGTCCGCGTCGAGGTGGCCGGGCAGGTGTCCGCCGCCGAAGTCGGCGGCAATCGAACGCAGGTGACGGCGCGTGAACGGGTGCTGCCACATCAGCGTGTTCATTGCCGGTGCCAACACGACGGGCTTCGCCAAATCCCACGCCCGCCAGACGCACGTGAGGCAATTATCCGCCAACCCGACCGCCAACTTCGCCAGTGTGTTCGCGTCGATCGGCGCGAACAGGAACAGGTCCGCCCACTTCCGCAGTTCGATATGCAAGACCGCATCGCCGCGCTCGTAGCGTTCGCCGGGCCACTCATCCGCATCGCGGTAGAGCGGGCAACCGAGCGTGGCGGCATCGAAAAAGTACGTGGCCGCATCGGTCGCCACGATCTTCACATCGTGCCCCGCCGCCCGAATTGCTGCGGAAAGCTCCGGCGTTTTCGTGGCCGCTACCGAACCCGTCACGCCGAGCAAGACGTTAGCCATCGTGCCAACTCCCCTTGCCAGTCTGGCGCATATGTTCGATCGTGAGCAACAATCGTTCGGGCAGTTCGCGGCGCGCCACGCGCTCGAAACGGCCATCGACCGGGCCGAGCAGTGCCCAGTGCTTCGCCGATTCGGCTGTGTTTGCGGCTATTAAATCGGCGTAGCTGTTCCCGCGGGCTTCGTCGGCAGCCGCAATCAGTTCCGTATCGTTGCGGCCACTGAGCGTCTTGAACACGACGAGCGTGCCGCGGAACCCCCATTGCGGGCGGAAGCGGTCGATGAGTCGCGGGGCGCGCATCAGCCGTACCCAGACTTCGGCTTCGGTACCGTCGAGTTGCCCCGGTTTGCGTTCGACGAACTTCGGCGCACCCGGCGCGTCCCACGTCTGACTGCGCGACTGAAACTGCGTCCCCGCGTCCGGCGTATACGCACCCGCCACGAGGTATTCCGCAATCGAGGCCGTGTGAATAATCACGTCGTACTCGCCGCTGCGCACGTGCTTTTGCAGCAACATCGTAAGGTCGTCGAACGACGAATACACCGTCGTCTGAAAGCGGCGTTCACTGAGCGTGGATTGGTCCGGAATCTCCGGCAACTGATCGGGGTTCGACGTGAGAAACGTCACCGTGTGGCCGCGATTCCAGGCCGTAGTGGCCACGGTCGCACCGGTCTTCCCCGTGAAGATCGTCGAGAAACACCGCACCGGATCGACGTGGGCGCGGGTTCCGCCAGCCGTAATCAGCATTTTCATCGCGTGGGGGCAACCTGCGAATCACCGGGGCACCTACGGGCATTCTACGACAACCGGGCGAAGCCGGGCGTGGTGAGAAACTTGCCAGCGAATGCGTTGGGCGTTAGTCTGTGATACGTGAAACTTCATCGGATGAGGATGCAATCGTGACGAACACACTCGACGATCTCAAAAAACAGGTGCAGGTTCTGTCCGCAACCGAACGCGCGGACCTTGCCTCGTTCCTGCTCGATTCCCTCGGCACAGACGAAATCGACGATCATTCGTGGCGAACCGAGATCGCGCAACGCATCGCGGCTATCCGTTCGGGTCAAGCCATCGGAAGGCCACTGCAAGACGTCCTCGCCGAGTTGCGGGAGATAAATTTGTGAAACCGTTCGTCATTCACGCCGATGCCGAACGCGAATTACGGAAATCAGCAGCATGGTACAGTCGGGAACTTGCTGGATTAGGTTCAGACTTCTTGCTGGAATTCGAGAAAGCGATCCAACGAGTACGAGAGAATCCATTTAGTTATGCAGCGGAAGATGATTCCGAGACACGCAACTGTCCGTTACGAAGGTTCCCGTTTGCGATCGTGTACTTGAATGAACCGACATACATTTGGGTAGTCGCTGTCGCCGACCTGCGCCGCCGTCCGCAATATTGGGCGAGGCGATTGATTTGAGTTCTGCGTGAACCCTCAGAGCTCGTATTCGACATGGAAATCTTGCTGCTTTATCCGAGAATAACCATGTAGATTCCACCGGCCTCATGGAGGCCAGCTACAAAATGTAGCTGGGGTCTGTGACCCCGGTCTTTTTAGCTGGGTCTGTGACCCCGGTAGCCCACCGGTCTTAAAGGCGTTTCGCGTACTTTTGCTGAGAGGTTTCATGTTCCGGATCGACGAACGAACGGGTGCGATCGTACTGGCGGTGGGGCTGGCGATTGCGGTCGTGGGCCTGGTTTGGTTGCTGATTCGGCTATTGCCCGTGCTTCGCACGATCGTCGTGCGCGGGTTCCGGCCGGGGCTGGTGATCGTACTCGGGTCGGCGATTGCCGCGTCGCCGATCCTCATCAACAAGTTCGCCCCGCCCGACGACAAAGCCAAAACCGAAGTCAAGGCGGTCGAAGGCAGCCAGGCCGAAGAGCGCCTGACGCTGACGGGTGCGAAGCCGAGCGAATACGAAATCCTGAACGCGAAGAAGACCTTCGCCGTACTCCAGTGGGCGAACGCCGACGTGACCGACGAACTCGTCGAACGGCTCCGCGATATGCCGAACTTGCGCGAACTCGATCTCAACGGCACGGCCATCACCGACAAATCGCTGGCGCTGATCGCGACGTTGCCGAAGCTGCGATCGTTGCGGCTCGCCGGTACGAAAATCACCGATGATGGTTTCCGCCAGCACATCGCACCGCTCACCGCGATCATGGAACTCGACCTGACCGGCACCGCCGTGAAGGGCCAGACCGGCCGCGACTGGAAAGCCGCCATCCCCGACCGCAAGTTGACGAAGTGAAAGAGGCAAGCGAGGCAGATGTTAATGATCGCGCTCGTCGATGTCGCCGAAGCGGCGCTAGAAGTAGGCGAAACGCTGCCCAACCCCGATCCAACAATCCGCGACTCCGCGATGGATATCGAAGAGCCGATTTACCCTAATTCCGAATGCTTTGTAGCGGGGGTCTGTGACCCCGGTAGCCTGACAAATGGCGAAAGACTTCACAGCCAATGGAACACACTTCACTTCTTGGGAGTAGCCGGCTTTTCGAAGTATTACCTCGGCTTGAAATACCGACACTCTACAAGCTGGAAACACACACAAACGCCTCGTTTTCAAGACTTTCGTCAATGAGCATCATACGAGCCGAGG
>JAYVQG010000228.1:0-24277 GCA_043757025.1 Limnoglobus sp. | reverse complement strand
AGGGAGCCTCCCAAAACGCTGCCGATCATGATGTCGAAGGGCCCACTCGTAGGGAAGCCGGCGACCGAGGTGAGCGTGATGGTCGTCGCCGCCGTGGTGAAGACCAAAGGGGCCGTCGTCACGGCCGGCAGCTTGGGCGTGCTGTCTTGCGACCGCGACACCGTCCAGCCGACCGTCCCGTTGCTAGCCGACGAGACTGCGGTCACCTTGACGATCTCTGGGGTGCCGGTGAAGACACCGCCCGAGACGGTGCCGATCATGGCCTTGAACGGCAGGGTTGTCGGGAAGTTGACCGCGAGAGTGGCCGGCACCCGGATCGTGACCGGGTCGGTGGCGTTGATGATTGCCGTCGTGCCCAGTACCGAAGTGTTGGCGAAGTCCGCCGCCGTATACCCGAAGTCGCCCAGAAACTGCTTGACGATGTTCTGAATCTGCGTGGCGGTGTAGTAGGTCGTTGTCAGCGGGACGCGCGAGTCGGGTGGCCAGGTGAAGAACGTCTTGCCCCAGTAGCCTGGCCCCATTGAATAGCCTTTGAATTTGCCGGGTGTCACCTTCACTTGACCGACGACGCTACCCCCCGCGTTCGACGGGAGCGTATTGCGTGGGTCGTGGTTCGCGGGCCGCATGGCAATGTAGTCCGCCACGTCCATGTCGTAGCCGTAGGTTTCCCAAGTCGCGTCGCGGAAGTCGCTCCAATCGGCGGTGTAGGGCGTGCCGTTCGGCGCAGGCATCGCGGTGCGAACCGGTGGGCTGCCGATCCATGCTGCCGTCGAACCAGTAGCAAATCGCGGACACCAGCCGAGGAGTTCGGCAACGTTGACGGTCGCTCCGTTTGTGTCGGTGACGTCCCAGGATATCCCCGTGGCCGCGCCGCGTTTGCGGGGAAATTTATCGCCCACATAAACGACGGGTACGTCGGATTGATCCTTAAAATTGTCCGGGGCCGGCGTCGGACCGACGCCCGGGGTTCGCGTGGTTGCGCTGAATGTGGCCGCTTCAAACGCATTCGCAAGACCTGTCGAGTTCACTGGGATTTGTGTCGTCGTCGGAGTGGCAAGGTTCGCCGGATCGTAGCGGAAATCCTGAATGATCGGCGGACCGTTGTTGTTGGTGACCGTAAAATTGCCCGGCGCGAAGACGTAAGAACCCGCCGTAGCCGTTGCCGTTTGCACGAATGGATTCGGACGCGCCGATGCGCCGGTGGCGCTGTTGCTCGGCGTACCGACCGAGTATCGCGTGCCGTCCTGGAAACGAGCGTACGAACCGAACTGCGGGTAGGTTGTATCCGTGCTGTTGAAGCCGTGAGCGAAGCTGCCGACATCGGCTAAGTTCGGCACGGAACCGAAACCCATCGACCCCGTGAAGTCCAAGACCATCGCGATGTCGCGCGGGCGGTGAACCGCCGTTGCCACTGCGACCATCGGCATCGTGTTGACGCCGAAGACGCGGGCGAAATACGTCGGTTGCGATCCGCTGAGCACAACCCGTGTCGCCGTCCACGACTTCGTAGACGGGATCGAAGGCGGGTAAGCGAGCTGGAACAGTCCCAGGGCTGCGCTATAATCGTACGTTCCCACCGTCACCGATTGAATCTCGGCATCCGTGAACGCAGTCGATAAATTCAGATTCTGCTTGATCACAACTCTCGCCTGCGCTTCCGCCGTGACCTTATTATTGTCGATACTCGTCGGCTTGTTATCCAAGTTCCGCGTACCCGTGAGGGCACCGGTGTCCGCCGCATTCTGGAACTCCGTCCGTGCGACCATCAACATGCCGAGGTCGACTGCGAGGGCCACGAACATAAACAATGCCGTCACGCAGACAGCCAACATCGGTACGATGCTGCCGCGGCGTGTCGACCGGACTTGCGGTCTGGTCGTCATAGGTACACCCTTCAAATGGGGACGCGTGACGACGGGATAAAATGCTGCGAACCGCCGGGGGTGGCGGGAGGGGATCGCAGCGGTAATACAGTCCGGACACTCCGGACCATCTCAATCGAGAATCGTTCTTACCCTTCGCTGTTCATCGTCACGGCGATGTTGATCGGTATCGTCGCGCTCATGAACAGGAAGTTCGGTAACACTGGCGTATAATCGCCCGTAATTCGCACCGCGATGCGGTCGCCGAACTGGGCTTGGTTCCAACTCGGCGAACCGGATTTCGTCACCACCACGGGCGGCGTTGCGTTCAGGCTCGTCATGTCGCACGGAAACACCGCCACGGTGTACGTCGTCAGCATCTGCTGAATGGCAGCCGATTTCGAGTCGGTATAATTTTTGACCGAAGGGAACGTGGTCGCCCCGTCGAAGTAATCGACGGTGTCGAAGTTCGTCGGCTTGTTCACGTTCACGACGGCGTAACGCGCGCCATCGCGGGCCGCATTCGTGACCACGTGCAACATCAGTAAGAAGCGGCAATATTCGAGGATGCCGAACAGGAACAGCAAGAACACGCTGATAACGACCGCGACTTCAACGGTCGTCGTTCCTCGGCGTCGGCGAATCGGTGAACGTGCGATCATGACGGATTCTCGGAAAGTATGGCTGCGTAAGGTGTGTCGGAAACTACCACGTCGGCAAATCGGGGCTGATGGTGAACGGATCGTCGTTGAGCATCTGCCAATCGACTTGGTAGTACACATCCGTAGGGTTCACGATGCCGAGGCTGACCCAACGCACCTTCGCGAACGGGATCGTCACCGTCACGCGGAAGCGATCGTTCTTCTGCGCTTGATAGGGTTCGGTAGCGGAACCGGTTATGAACGTGAATGTAGTATTCACATCGGCTTTCACGAGGCCCGGCAAGCCACCCGTTGCCAACGATTGGAAGACGGTGTCTTTGACGTTCGGCGTGCCAGTGGAAATCGAGATCAAGGTTAGCGTGCCGTCGCTGTTGATCGTACGCCCCTGGGCCGCGACGCGGGCACCCTCGCGGGCCGCCGTCGCCACGACTTGTTGCGCGTACACGAGACGCCCGATCTCCCAGACGCCGATCATTAACGGAACGACGAGGAACGTGAGGACGACGGCCGCCTCGACGGTGGCAACCCCCGCCCGACGCAAAGACTTCTGTTGGCGTGTGAGCATCATGACTATCCGGCCCTGCGAACGCAGAAACTCCGAGTTCGGGAAGCGAACGTTCCCGTGTCGAAACTTAGAACACGTAACCGCGCGGTGCGCACGGTTCGCGTAAAAAATTCGGGCAGGCGCGGTTGTGGCAATTGGCGCAATTATCCTGCCGAGCGAGATGGGTTTCAGCAGTGAGCGGAATTCAGATTGCGACAGTCGTAACAGTACCGCACGGCAGATTGTGTCCTAGGCTTGAGGGCCTTCCCCGCCGATCGCGGGTCCGCCGTTCCGAATGCCGTGTGAATGGGAATGACGAAACCGGAAACTCTGAATGCGATTCTGTCGCTCGTTCGCCGCAGTGAACTGGTCGCCGAAGACCGGTTGCGGACGTTCCTGGCGGGCGTGCGTGGTAATCGGTTGGTGGACCTCACTCCCGACACGCTACTGGACCAGATGGTCGAAGCGAACCTGCTTACGGCGTTCCAAGCGGAGCAGTTGCGGAACGGTCGCTATCAGGGCTTTCGCCTCGGGAACTATCGCATTCTGGATCGCATCGGCAGCGGTGGCATGGGTCAAGTCTTCCTCGCCGAAAAAGACAACACGAAAATGCGGGTCGCCATCAAGGTGCTTCGCCAACAGGCGTACAAAGCTCCGATGGCGTTCGAGCGATTTGCCCGCGAAGCGACGATCTCCGCTCGGCTCGCGCATCCGAACATCGTCCGCGTGTTCGACTTCCACGCGGGCAGCCAGCCGCCGTACATCGTCATGGAGTACGTCGACGGCATCAGCCTGCAAGCCGCAGTCGCCCAAACGGGACCGGTCGCATGGGGCGAAGCGGCGCACATCGGGCAGCAGGTCGCGCTCGGGTTGCAACACGCCCACGAAGCGGGTCTCGTCCATCGCGACATCAAGCCCGCGAACTTGCTCGTCGACCGGCACGGCCGCGTGAAAATTCTCGACCTCGGCATCGTTCGCGTCGAAGGTGCGGAATCGCTCACGCAGATTGTCGACGAGCAACTCATCCTCGGGACGATCGAGTATCTGTCTCCGGAACAAGCCGTCGACAGCCACCACGTGGACATTCGCGCCGACCTTTACAGTCTCGGGGCCACACTGTATTTTCTGCTCGCGGGCCAGCCACCGTTCGCCGAAGGGTCTGCACGGGCAAAGCTCCTTCGGCTGCATTCGATGCTTCCGAAGCCGATTCAAACGCACTGCCCGGAAATCCCCGACGGCCTCGCCGCGATCATCCATCGACTGTTGGCGAAAGCCTCGAACGATCGCTATCCGACGCCGCGCGCAGCGGCGGCGGCACTCGCGGAGTGGGTGGACCTCACGGCCGAGTTCCCCACACGGTTGTTTCACGCCAACAATACGACGATGCAGAACTGCCTGACGCCGATGCAAACGCAGCGCCAGGTTTCGTCGAACCCCACGCCGCTGCCGATGGTAGTGAACGACACGGTGAACGGAGCCATTTCGTTCGACGAACTGACGCCAGCCACCCGTGCCGAAGATCAATCGACGTTGTGTACAGAGATCCGCGAGGCGTCGAAAATCGCCCCGTCGCTCGTGCATACGCCGGAACGATACGTGGCACACTCGCCGACACTCCCGCGCCGAAAACGCAACCTGCTAATCGTGATGTGGTGCCTGCTCGGATTGATGGTGTTTGCGGGTAGCTTCCAGGTTTACAGAATGGTGCGAGCGAAATCGACGATCGCACCATCGGCGCGTAGCTAGTCCGACTCGGATTTCGACCGCTGCGAAACGTTCGCGGTGGCGAGGCTCCTACTGCTTACTCGGTCACCGACGAAAATGCCGTCCCCGACCACGACCGATCAACTTCTGGCGAACATCCAACGGAGCGGCCTGATCGCCCCGGAGGAGCTTGCGAACGTCCTGGCCGACACGCCGGACGATGGCCCGCTCGCGGTGCTGGAACGCCTGCAAACGGCCGGGATGCTCACGAAATTTCAAGCGAGCCGCATTCGTGCGGGCAAGTACAAAGGCTTCATTCTCGGCGATTACGTCATTCTCGATCAACTCGGCGGCGGCGGCACCGGCCAGGTTTACCTCGCCGAACATGCCGTCATGCACCGCCTCGTCGCGCTCAAAGTCCTCTCGATCGGCGCGTCGGTCGATCCCGTCGCCCGCGAACGATTCTTCCGCGAAGCCCGTGCCACGGCAGTACTCGACCACCCAAACATCATTCGCGTGTTCGACCTACGCCGCGAAGCGACCGTCTTCTATTTGGTGATGGAGTTCGTCTCCGGGATCAGCCTGCAACACCTCGTTTCGCGGCACGGTGCCCAACCGTGGCAGATGGCCGCCGCGTACATTCGGCAGGTCGCGCTCGGCCTCATTCACGCGCACGAACACGGCTACATCCACCGCGACATCAAACCGGCCAACTTGTTGTTGTCCCGCGATGGTACGGTGAAAATCCTCGATCTAGGCCTCGTTCGCGAGTCCGAGGGCGAATCGAAACTGACTGAACAAGTCGATCGCACGATCCTCGGCACCGCCGATTATCTCGCGCCGGAGCAAGCCGTCGATAGCTCGAAGGTCGACGTGCGCGCGGACATCTACAGCCTCGGTGCGACGTTCTATTATCTCGTGGCCGGGCACACGATGTTCCGCGACGGACGCACCGCCCAGAAGCTGATGTGGCAACAACTGACCGCGCCGAAACCGATCCGCGAACTGAAACCCGACGTGCCCCCTGGCCTCGCGGCGATCATTCATGCGATGCTCGAAAAGAAGCCTGCCGACCGTCCACAAACGCCCGCCGATGTCGCGAAGCTCTTGGAACCGTGGACGCGCGAACCAGTCGATGTACCGAACCCGAAGTGGATGCCCGCGTTGCCGAATCGCCGCGGCTTGACCGGTGCTTCGACGCACGTTCCCCTACCGACCGACTCGCAACTGCGTGCGAACAGCACGTTCAATTCGAACCGATCCCAATCGAAACTGCCGAAGTATTCGACGCCGATTTTGGAGCTTCCACCGGTACCGGAAGTTGCCCACGATTACGACACGCCGACGATGGAAGATCGCAGCGCCCAGACGCCGCGCACGCTCGGCACGAAGCCGGAAACCAAGCTGTCGACAAAGACGCACCTTCCCGTGATCACCCGCGCGTCGATCGCTCCTGTGCCTCGCGCACCACTCCATAAAGGGTGGAAAGTGATCGTCCTCGCCGTGGCCATCGCCGCCGTTCTCGGTGCCGCTGCCGCCGCCATCGCACTGCATTTTATGCGGTAATCGCGGTAGTGCTTTCGCGTACAATGCCCGGATGCCACGCAGCGATTTCACTTCGACGCACTGGAGCATCGTCCTCCGCGCGGGTAAAGCCGACGGTTCCGACGCGCGCGATGCGCTGGCGTTTCTGTGCCAACGTTACTGGTACCCACTCTACGTCTTCTTGCGGAAAAAGGGCATCGACCCCGAACGGGCCGAAGATGTCACGCAGAGCTTCTTCGCGAGGCTCATCGAGAAGCACGTCCTCGAACACGCTGCGCCGTCGCGCGGGCGATTCCGCTCGTTCTTGCTCGTTTCCTTGCAAAATTTCCTCGCCAACGAGTGGGATCAGACGCACGCGCAAAAGCGTGGCGGCGACCGCAAAATCTTGTCGTTGAACATCGAAGACGGCGAATCGAAACTTCGCTTCGAGCCATCGCACGAACTCACACCGGAGAAAATCTTCGACCGCGCGTGGGCCGTACGGCTGCTGGAACTCGTCGTCGGCCGATTGCAGAAAGAGTTCGCGGACAAAGGAAAAGCCACAGACTTCGACTATTTGAAACCGTTCCTCGCCGGCAAACACGCCGACGAATCGTACGAACGGACCGCAACGGAAATGGGCGTGTCGTTCGCCACGTTCCGTCAGGCGGCCCATCGAATGCGCAAGCGCTACCGCGAGTTACTGCGTGCCGAAGTCGCCGAAACCGTCGCCAGCGAAGACGAAATCGACGACGAAATCCGCAGCCTCTTCGAGGCACTGGCAGGGTGACAGTTGGTGAGCAGGTTGCAACATTTTTGTCCACATCAGTGACGGCCAGATTTGCGTTATCAGCGTCATGCATGTCATACTACGCGCCTACCCAACCGGGGTCAGAGACCCCAGCTACAAGAATTGTGGCTGGCCTCTATTTGTAGCTGGCCTCTATGAGGCCGGTGAGACAACTGCCGGCGAGGGGTTTCAGGGATCCTTTACACTCGCATTCGCACGAATCCGAGGCCAGCGACCGATTTCCGAGTCCTGACCAGAATTCAACTTGCAGAGGCAATATGAACGATAAACTTAGAAATGTGCAATTATTGACTGGTGATCGAACGACCACCGTCGATGCCTTCATCGAGACCGATCTTCCTGCGAACGTGTTGGCAGAGTTGGAAAATCAATGGGGAGAGCTTCGACGAGCCGGCAACCTGCGACTCGAACGCGAAGGGAATAGCGAACAATGCGAACACGGCCACTGGGCTTGGGATCGCGAGCATAAAATGATCGGGGTGACCGAAAAGCGGTTTCGTTTGTACGGAGTTCGCATCGGTGCGGAATGGCAAGGCGCGATGTCGGTTTACCGCGAACCGGTAAATGCTCACCTTTGGCCGCGATGGAAACAGTGGCTGAAGTTTTTGGGATTCGGTCGTCCGCAAGCTCTGCATGTGGACTATGTCGAAACCGCTCCATGGAACTACGAAAGGTTCGTTCACCCGAATTTCCCCCGTTATCGTCGCACAGGTGGTATCCTGATGGTTGCGGCAGTTCGACTCAGTGTTGAGATGGGGCTGCAAGGCCGTGTCGGGCTATACTCACTTGCAGGTTCCGAACGATTCTACAAAGGCCTCGGCATGACGCGGTTGTTTGAGGATCGCGATCCGCGTAGTTCAACGCGCGGGTGCTGGTATTATGAGCTTTCTGTAAAAGCGGCGCAGTCGTTACTTACTCGCCGCACTACAGGTGGATGAACTATGAAACCGAATGATCAGAGCCTGATGGACTTAATCGACGAAGCCGAGCGAGACTCTCAGCCAAGGGTTTTCAGCGGGCCGCCACACGGCTCGATCGACCATAAGCGGATGTACCCTGAAGCCTACCCGTCACCGACGCCGGCACGCAGATTCCATCCGAAGGTCGTGCTGTTTGGATTGTTGGTGCTCGAATCGATTGCGGTCGCAGTGCTGACCCGCGCGCTCAACGAATGGGTTCTGCCGATGGTGTGTATCGTGGCGTTCAGCTTTCTCATCGCGCACTTCTACACGAAAGTTTACCACCTCGCCAAATCGGAGTGCTGAAATCGAGTACGCCACTCCGACAAGGAAGCGGAGAAGGACTATGCGAAATACATCGAGCAACGGAAAGAGGGTACATCCTGAAGTGCCAATTTCCGTCGAAGTGGGAAGTGGGAACGTGTTCGCGGACCTTGGCTTCCCGCAACCCGACCTCGCACTTGCGAAGGCAAAACTCGTTCAACGGATTCGGGACGTGATTGAGCAACGCAAATTGACTCAGGCAGAGGCCGCCGCACTGCTTGGCCTCGACCAACCCAAAGTGTCGGCATTGGTTCGCGGACGTGTCGCAGGGTATTCGCTCGACCGGTTATTCAAGTTTTTGAACCTCCTCGGTCAACGGGTCGAGATTACCATTCGCCAAGCGAGTGCCGGCGCGAACTCGGCCAGTACGTGCGTCGTCGTCTATCACCTCGCCAAATCGGAATGCGGATGACATTATCCGGTCACAAGTTTCGCCGTTTGCTTTATCGATGGGTACGACACTCTGAAAGGTGACCCATCATGAGCGAAAACCTTTGCCCCGAATGTGGCTGCGAACTGACCGGTACGGCGTTGCCGGGGTTGTGCCCGCAATGCTTGTTGAAGGTGGCGTTGGAGAAGGAATCGCAAATCCTCACCGGCTCCCAAACGGCTTCAAAATCGAGCGGAGGCGGCTTCGTTCCGCCGACCGTCGCGGAATTGGCGAACGTCATTCCGCAGATCGAAATACTCGAACTGCTCGCGAAGGGCGGCATGGGCGCGGTCTACAAAGGGAGGCAAAAATCGCTCGATCGGCTAGTCGCGGTCAAGATTCTGCCGCCGGACAACCACGATGCGGCATTCGCCGAACGCTTCACCCGCGAAGCCCGTGCGCTCGCGAAACTCAACCATCCGAACATCGTCGCGATCCACGATTTCGGCAACGCGAACGGCCTGTTTTACTTCGTGATGGAGTACGTCGAAGGGGCCAATCTGCGGCACTTGCTGAAAGAGAAATCGTTCGCGGCGAAGGACGCGCTCGCCATCGTGCCGCAGCTTTGCGATGCGCTGCAATTCGCGCACGATGAGGGAATCATCCATCGCGACATCAAGCCCGAGAACATCCTGATCGACAAGAAAGGCCGCGTCAAAATCGCCGACTTCGGCCTCGCGAAACTCCTCGGACACGACCATATCGACGACAACCTGACCGCCACGCACCAGGTGATGGGCACGATCAAATACATGGCCCCAGAGCAGATGGAAGGCGCGAAAGACATCGACCACCGCGCCGATATCTATTCGCTCGGCGTCGTGTTTTACGAACTGCTGACGGGCGAGTTGCCGCTCGGCCGATTCGCGCCGCCATCGAAGAAAGTGCTGATCGACGTTCGCCTCGACGAGATCGTTTTACGCGCCCTGGAGAAGGAGCCGAACCTGCGGTACCAGCACGCGGAGGATGTGAAGACCGAGGTCGAATCGGTGGTGCGCACGCCGTATCAAGCGCCGCCATCGCCACCGAAAGTCGTTGCGAACACGCCACCCGCAGCGATCCCGTTTTTCTGGGAACGCGACGAGATCGACCGCCCGTTCGCACGCTGGGTGACATTCCCGCTCATCGGCTTTTTTCTGTTCGGCTTCCTCGTTGCGGTCGCTGCATCCGTAACCACCCGACGGTCGTACTCCGCAGAGATGTTGGCGTTCATTTTCGCGTTCGCTTTGTTCGTCATTTGGTACGCACGTCGCGGTTACGGGATCGTCGATGCGTCGACGGTCGGGACGTGGACGACGGAGCAAATTGCGGCGCATTTTCAGCGATGTGCAAAGATTCTCCGATACACCGCGATTGCGTTTTGTGCGAGCGGGGTCTCCCTACTGAAGATCGACGATATCGTTATCTTCACCATGCTCTGGGCGATCGGTGCGGGTTTGTTCGTGTACCTCGGTTCGCGACGCCTCGCCCGAAACCGCGACCCGGGAAAGCTGGCGATCATCGCGGCGATGATACCATTCTCACCCGCCGTTGTATTCGGGCTGCCGATCGGCTTGTACCTGCTGCGAACGCTCGCCCGCCCCGAAGTGAAAGCGTATCTGGCGGAAAATGCGAAATAGCTGGATTTGATGTCTGTTGTGCG
This sequence comes from Limnoglobus sp., assembly GCA_043757025.1. Classification (GTDB taxonomy): domain Bacteria; phylum Planctomycetota; class Planctomycetia; order Gemmatales; family Gemmataceae; genus Limnoglobus. The sequence goes on along the minus strand of JAYVQG010000228.1, from coordinate 13,815 downwards.
GCGTTTCGCGCCGTTCGCCGCGCAGGTTCTACAATCACTTTGCGATTTCTCCAGAAGCCGGAGTAACACCATGCGATTCTCTCTCCTCGCGATTTTCCTACTGATCGGCACGGCCTCGGCGGCCGATTGGAAACCGGCGGCCACGCCGCTGATGACGAAGTGGGGCAAGCAGATTACGCCCGATAAAACGCCGTGGGCCGAGTATCCGCGGCCGCAGATGGTTCGCAAAGACTGGGCCAACCTCAACGGCCTGTGGGACTACGCGATCGCCGACAAGGGCGATGCGAAACCCGAGAAATGGGACGGCAAAATCCTCGTGCCGTTCTGCATCGAGAGCGCACTGAGTGGCGTCGGCAAACACCCGACCGAGATGCAAGAACTCTGGTATCGCCGCGACATCGATGCGAGTGCGTGGAAGGGCAAGCGCGTGCTGTTGCACTTCGGCGCGGTCGATTGGGAAACGACCGCCTACGTGAACGGCAAGGAAGTCGGCACGCACAAAGGCGGCTTCGATCCGTTCCATTTCGACATCACGGAGGCTTTAAAAGAAGGCAAAGGCGAGCTGGTGCTGAAGGTATGGGATCCCACCGATAAAGGCAGCCAGCCGCTCGGCAAACAGATCCACAATCCGCACGGCATCTGGTACACCCCCGTCAGCGGCATCTGGCAGACGGTGTGGATGGAACCGGTCCGGAAGACTCACATCACGAGTATCCGCTTCACGCCGGACGTGGACAAGGGTGAAGTCGAGTGCGTGGTGGACGTGGCGAATGCCGAAGCGAATCGAGACATTATTCAGGTCATCTTCGGCCCAGTCGGCCCATACACGCCGGTGGGGTACGGCGAACCCGGCAAGCCATTCCGAACGAAGTTGAAGGACGTAAAGTTGTGGACGCCAGACACGCCGCATTTGATCCCGGCCACTATCAACCTCAGCCGACGGCAGCCCGGCGATATGAAGGAAGCGATCGAAGGGGTAAACAGTTACTTTGCAATGCGCAAAGTCTCCGTCGGCCCGGACGCCGATGGCCACCTTCGACTGCTCCTCAATAACAAGCCGCTCTTTCACATTGGGCCGCTCGATCAGGGTTGGTGGCCCGATGGGTTGCTGACGCCGCCGTCGGAAGAGGCGATGCGCTACGATCTCGAAGTGTTGAAGAAAATGGGTATGAACATGGTGCGAAAACATATTAAAATCGAACCTTCACGCTATTACTACGACTGCGATCGGATGGGGTTGCTCGTCTGGCAAGATATGCCGAGCGCGATCAACCGCACGAAGAAACAGTTCGTCGCGCCGGGTGCGAAGACCGATGCCGACGACCAGTTCACCGACCCGGAAAAGAAGCAGTTTCGCCACGAATTAAAGGCGATGATCGATCACTTGAAGTTCTTCCCGAGCATCTACTGTTGGGTGCCGTTCAACGAAGGTTGGGGCCAGCACGATACGAACGCGATCTTGAAATGGACGAAGGAATACGACCCGACGCGGCTCGTCAACGGCCCTTCCGGCTGGGAAGATCGCGGCTACGGCGATATGAAGGATATGCACGATTACCCCGGACCCAATATGTTCCCCGTCATGAAGGATCGCGTATCGGTACTCGGCGAGTTCGGTGGCCTCGGCTTGCCGGTCGCGGGGCACCTTTGGAAAGACCAAGGCAACTGGGGTTACCGCAGTTTCAAAACGACGGATGAACTCCGCACGAACTACCACGGCCTCATTCGCCGCCTGCATCCGCTCATCGGCAAGGGCCTATCGGCGGCCGTCTATACACAGACGACCGATGTGGAGATTGAAGTCAACGGCTTCATGACGTACGACCGCGAAATCATGAAGTTCGACATTGCCGAAACCGCGAAGTGGCACAAGTCGTTGTTCGGCCCGCCACCGGTGATGGCCGACTTGCTGCCGACCAGCGAGAAGGACGCACGCAACTGGCGCTATACCACCGCAATGCCCACAAAAGGCTGGGAACTCAGCGAATTCAACGACGACAGTTGGACGCTCGGCAAAGGCGGTTTCGGCACAAAAGGCACGCCCGGCGCGATCATCGGCACCGAGTGGAACACCAAAGACATCTGGATTCGCCAGGCATTCGAGTTGAAGGAAGTGCCGAAGGGCGAACTGTATCTGCGCATCCATCACGATGAAGATGCGGAGGTTTACATCAATGGAGTGTTAGCCGCAAAAGTGGCGAGTCATGTATCGAATTATTATGAAGTACCAATGACCGTCGAGGCGATGAAAGCGTTCGTGAAGGGCAAAAATACGATCGCCGTGCATTGCAAACAAACGCTCGGCGGGCAGTATATCGACGTGGGAATTGTGGAAGTGGTGGCGAAGTAAATTCGCCGCGTGCCGTCGTGGAATTCGTCGATTCGTCCATTGCCGTCGAACGACACGCGGATAAGAACTCTCTGCATAACTTTTGTCGTTTCTGTTACGCCGTCTTCCTACGGTCGGAATGTCGAACAAGACCTTCTTTTCTCGCCTGCGGGGCGACTCGACCGCCACGTTCGTCGGGTTCGCCCTGACGTGCGGCGTGTTGCTCCTGAGCATCTGGCTCTCGGATCGCAACACGCGCCGAATCGCCGACGCGAACGAACAGATGCATGTCGAGGCGTTGCAGCAATCGACGACGATCGGCCTGCTGACGGGCGCGGCGGGGCTGATGATGGTTGGGGTGGTCTATTTGCTCATCCGGCGGAACGAACGCCATCAGTTGCGTACCAGCGAACGGATTCGTGGCTTTGTCGATGCGGCCCCGGCCATGCTCTGGGAAACCGACCCGACCGGATCCTGCACACTCCTCTCCCGCGAGTGGTACGAGTACACCGGCCAGACTATCGACGAATCGCTCGGCCTCGGCTGGACGACCGCCACACACCCGGACGACGAAGCTGCGGCCGCCCGTGTGTTCCTCGAAGCCAACCGTCGCCGGGTCGAGTTCCGGATGGAATATCGGCTCCAGGGGGCCAGCGGGACATACCGGTGGGCACTCGATATTGGCCGCCCGCAATTCGCGCCGACAGGCGAATTCCTCGGGATGGTCGGGGTCGTCGTCGATATCCACGAACGCAAGCGGGCCGAGAAAGACCTGCTTGCGAGCGAGGCGCGTTTTCGCGCCGCAGTCGGGGCGGTGAGTAGCCTGATTTGGACCAACGATGCCCAGGGCCGAATGGCGGGCGAGCAGCCGGGTTGGGGAAACTTCACCGGGCAAACCCGCGAGGAGTATCAGGGTTACGGATGGTCTCAGGCCGTCCATCCGAACGATGCGCAACCGACTATTGATGCCTGGAACGAGGCAGTGGCCGAAAAGAAAATCTTCGTTTACGAACACCGCGTGCGCCGGCACGATGGCGAGTGGCGAAATTGCACGATTCGGGCGGTGCCGGTACTCGATGACAGCGGCGCGATTCGCGAATGGGTCGGCGTGCATACCGACATCACCGAGCAGAAGCGCGACAGCGAGCAGTTACGCCGCAGCGAGGAGCGATTGCGGCGGGTGTTCGATGCGCAGTCGGTTGGGATGATCGAGTGGGATCTCGAACTCAGCGTCATCACGGCGGCGAACGAACATTTTTTGAACATGGTGGGGTATACCGCAGCCGACGTCGCCGCCGGTCGGCTCGATTTCCGGGCGATGACGCCACCCGAGTGGACGCCTCGCAACGAAGCGGGCATCGCCGAGATGCGCCAGTCCGGTCGGGCCAACGCTTACCAGAAAGAATACTTCCACAAGGACGGATCGCGGGTGCCGATCCTGATCGCGGGCATTCGCTTCGAGGACAGCGACCGCGCCGGAATGTCGTTCATCGTCGACTTGAGCGATCGCAAACGCGCCGAGAAAGAATTGCGCGAGAGCGAAGTCCGCTTCCGCGCGATGGCGGACAATATCCCCCAACTGGCATGGATCGCCGATGCCCACACCGACGGTCAGATCCACTGGTTCAATCGCAATTGGTTCGAGTACACTGGAACCACTTTGGACGAGATGCAGGGGCGGGGCTGGGTAACGGTTCATCATCCCGATCACGTCGAACGGGTCGTGCGGAAATTCACCGAACACGTGCAAATGGGCATCGATTGGGAGGATACGTTCCCGCTGCGCCGCAAAGATGGCGAGTATCGCTGGTTTCTGTCGCGGATGAACGTCATCCGCAACGAATCGGGAACGTCGGTACGAATCTTCGGCACGAACACCGACATTACCGAACAGCGTGCGTTAGAAAATGATTTGCGGAAGATCACCGCAGAACTGTCCGAGGCCGACCGCCGCAAGGATGAGTTTCTCGCGACGCTGGCGCACGAACTCCGCAACCCGCTCGCACCGATCCGCAACGGCTTGCAAATTCTGCGGATCGCAGACGACACGGCCACGATCGAGCGCGTTCGCACCATGATGGAACGGCAACTCTCGCAGATGGTCCACCTCATCGACGACTTGCTCGACGTGAGTCGCGTCAGCCGCGGGATACTGCAACTCCGCAAGGAGCGAATCGAACTCGCAACCGCGCTGAACGACGCGGTGGAAACGAGCCGCCCGGTCATCGACGCCGGCGGCCACACACTCGTCGTGACGCTGCCGCCGGAGCCAATCTACCTCGACGCCGACGCAACAAGGCTCGTGCAGATTTTCTCTAACCTCCTCAACAACGCCGCAAAGTACAGCGAGCGCAGCGGCCGGATCGAATTGACCGCAACGATGAAGGATGAAGGCGGAAGGTTGAAAGTCAGTATCACCGATACGGGCGTCGGCATTCCGTCGGAGATGCTTCCCAAAATCTTCGAGATGTTCACGCAGGTCGATCCGTCGCTGGAGAAGTCGCAAGGCGGTTTGGGCATCGGGTTGACGCTCGTGAAGCGGCTGGTAGAAATGCACGATGGAACTGTCGAAGCCCGCAGCGAGGGCCGCGGCAAAGGCAGCGAATTCATCGTAAAACTACCGATTGCGAGCAGGGAGAAACCGATGGCGAATCCGACGCACGTTACACGAGACTCGCCACGCGCCACGGCCTTGAAGGTGTTGGTTGCCGACGACAACGAAGACTCGGCAATGACGCTGTCGATGATCCTGAAAATCCTCGGCAGCGAGGTTCGCACCGCGAACGACGGAATGGAGGCCGTCGAAATCGCAACCGCGTTCCGCCCCGACGTGATCTTGCTCGACATCGGGATGCCCCGGCTGAACGGCCACGAAGCCTGCCGTCGCATTCGCGAACAACCGTGGGGCGAAAAGATCGTGCTCATCGCGCTCACCGGTTGGGGCCAAGACGAAGACAAACGCCGCTCGCAAGAAGCGGGCTTCACGCATCATATGGTCAAGCCCGTCGATCCCGAAGTGCTCAAAAAATTGCTCTTCCCCGCAATGAACCGGAATTAGCCGCGACGCGGAGGCTTTGCGCAGCGGAGCGCGTGGACTTCACGCACATTCGTGCGATGGGTGATGCGCACGCGCTCCGCTACGAAGACTTCGCGTCGCGGCTAATTTCGGAGCGCGTGGACTTCACGCACATTCGTGCGATGGGTGATGCGCACGCGCTCCGCTACGAAGACTTCGCGTCGCGGCGAATTCACTGTGAGAATTTGGGCAATCTGCGGCGCATATTTTGGTTGCGCGAACGGGCGTTGTCGCGAACCTCCTTCCATTTCCTGGGTGAGCTTGACCGATTGACGGCGCGACGGAATGATCGGGGCATGCGGTTCTACTGGAGGATCTTGATCGCGGTCGCCTTCGCTTCGCAATCCGGTTGTCGAGTATTCGACCGTTGGAGCCGCGATCGTGATCGGGAACGTCCGTCGGCCGAACCGGCGTCGCGGGGCCGCGACTGGATCCGCGACCGCAACCGCGACGCGGACTCGCCACGCCCCAAAAGCTACCTCGACGCACCCGGCGTGCCATCGTCGAACTTGCGGCCCGGCAAATCGGGTGTCTCCGTGCCGGCTGCCGATTCGGGGGCCGGCCTGCGGATCATTTCCGGCACCGTCGAAGACCCCGAAGGCCGTGCCGTCGAAAATGCCTTCGTTACCGTCGAACATTCCGATGCCGCCCAGGCCGGTCACGGTGCGCCGATGGGCGTGCAGACGGATCGCGGCGGTTTCTTCAGCATTCAAGGCCTGAAGGCGAACGAGACGTACATCCTGACCACGCTGGTAAAAGCGGGCGGACGCTCGTTCGGTAGTCGGCAATACGTGAAGGTGCCCAACGACCGCATTCGGCTACAACTCCGCGAAGACTTGGCGCTATCGTCGACGCGCCCCGATGGCGATCTGCCGCCCAATGGCCCGATGATTCCGAGCGGCGAACGCTCGCCGATCCCGCCGTTGTTCGACACGCCCGGTAGTGGTGGCGTGTTGCCGCAACCGAGCGAAGCGGGAGGAAATGGCTGGTCGCCGGTCGCACCGCGAACGGCACCCGTGCGGCCCGATCTGTTCGCGCCCGGCCCGCAACCCGATCATCGCAACAGTCCCCCGGTGAGCATTCCGGGGCCGATGATGTTACCGCTACCATCGGGTGCGGGAACCTCGCGTTCGATCTCGCGCGACTCCGGTTTCGCATTGCTCGATGTCGCCGGGGAACGCCGTGCCCTCCCGAGCGGTCGCGTCGGCGAATTGGTGTTGTTGGACTTCATGACGACGAACTGCGTGCCGTGTAAGAAGGCCATTCCGACTTTGAAAGCGATGCAAGACAAGTATCGCAACGACGCGCTCGAAATCATCGGCGTCGTCTGCAACGAAGGCGACGAGAAACAGCGTCGCGATGTGGCATCGAAGTATCGTCGCGAACAGCGATTGAACTACGATCTCTATGTGGAACCCTCCGTGGGCCGCTTACAGGATCGCTTCGATGTGAGTAGCTACCCGACGTTGATCCTCATCGATAGCGCGGGCAAAATCCTCTGGCGCGGCCATCCGAAAGACACCGACAAACTCGAACGCATTTTGAAAGACGCGGTCGAAAGCCGTTAGCCGGCATCGCCCACACGAACACAAAAAGTCAAAAAATCGAAGGCGATCCAACGTAAGTCGACTTTTGCACGGTGTCGCGACGTGTCGTGAAAGTGTCGCGAAGTGTCGTGAGAATGTCGTGCCCGGTCGATTTTGTGTCGTGGTCGGTCGATTTTAGGTCGCATTCGGTCGCGAAACGGTCGGTAGTTGCGGCGAGCGTCGGACCGAAGGCCATCGGCGTAACACGTGACAGGAATTCAGGATCGGGCAAAATCGACCGGAACCGATCGGCAATTTGCGATCGAAAAGTGGCATTTTGAGACCGAAAAAACCGAAAAAACACGGTTTTCGAGCCTCCGGAATTGTGACTTACGTCGATTTTGTCGCGCCAAAATAAATCGCCCGTTCGCCAATTTTTCTTCGCACGCACGTTTCAGGGAAAATCCACCTCCCTGCTCGCCTAGACTCCGCAAAGTGCGTTAAGTTAGCGAAGCCCTGATAGATAGCGCGACTGTCCCGGTTGTATCGCGCGGTTCCGGTCGAACCGATTGCACGCGAAATGAATCGACGTTGTGCGCAGATTTCCCGAACTTAGTCTAAAGTATCTGTGGTTCGTCGGAATCGATTGGATCGGGGCAGGGTCACTTGCCACGCGACTTTACGGGAGATTGGTCACCATGATGCACCCCTTACGCACGTTCGCCTTCACCGTCGTCGGCCTGTGTGCCGCCAGCAGTTCCGCATTCGCGGGCTGGAACAACGTGTTCCAGGTTTGCTGTAACGACCGCCCGCGCACGAGCACCAGCTACGCTGCCCCAACAGGCGACGATTGTTGCCCGAAGTCCGAAGCCCGCGTCAGCTACGTGCAACGCTGCTACTATCAGCCCGTCACCGAATACAAGCGCGAATCGCACTACGTTCCGATCAAGGAGAACGTGCGTTCGTCGTATTACGAACCCGTCACTTCGATGCGATACACCAGCTACTACGACCCGTGTTCGGGCCAGTGCCAACAGATCGCAGTACCACAGACGAGCTATCGCTTACGCGAACAGTGCAACTCGGTCACACGTTGGGTCGAGCAGTCTCGCACCGTGCCCGTGACTTCCTACAAGCAAGTGACGATGTACCAGCCGGTCGTCACGTACTATTACCCGCCCGTGGCTTCGACGTCGTCGTTCTCGATCCCGGTCGCACCGCCATTCCCGCCACGCGTCGATGAAGTGAATCCCCGACCCGCCACGCAGATGCCGGGCAATGACAGTCCCGAGACGATTCCTTCACCGAATCTGAAGAGCGCGCCGCGCACGATGCCGCCCGCAACGAAGCCAACGACGGGGATCTCGGCATACACCGCCTCGCGCCGCGGCAGCATTCGCGGCGAAGTCGTGACGAGCGACCAGTTCACGCCACGCCCCGGCACGAAACTCGTGTTCGTGAGTGCCACCAACAACGAAGACCGCGAGTACGCCAAAGCGAACGAGTTCGGCGAATTCGACGTGAAATTGCAACCCGGCGAATGGCACGTCTACATGGGTAACGGCGACGGTCGCGCCGCCTATTTCAAGAAGATTCGCGTCGGCGAAACCGACAACCGCAACGTGACGTTGGTGAGCCGATAGCAGTGTCAGCGATCAGCCAAGAACGAGAGCCGACGGGTTTCATCCGTCGGCTCTCTTTGTTTGATGGGTGCGATCCCTTCGTACCAGCCCGCAGCGCAAACGAGCGAGGAGTGATTCAAACTCGCTCCATAATCGACGCTGCCGAAGCCGAGGCTGTCCGCGGGAGTGCCGCGCACAAGCGGCATCGCACGAACGACGTCGGAAACCGGAAGACTCGTCTATATACTTCACCTGGTTGAAATTGACACGTTGCCAGTCTCACAGTCCATTCTTGTTAGCCCGACGCGCTAGCGAGGAATTACCATGTTTCTTCGATGTCGTGCCTTCCTGTGGGTTCCCCTCGCTGGCGCGTCGGGCTAACAAAAACGTATCGAATCAACCCGCTCGAAGTATAACAATCCACTCGTACGAAACACCCCCGGTTTTTGGGCCGGGGTGCGTGACTCACTTTACTTCTAAACGATCTTATTCTGTTTTTCTGTGAACCCACTGGTATTGTAGGTCGGGTCGAAGCTTTGAGAGGCCCGACAGTGCATTCACGCGGCGATTTCAAACCTTCCGGGTTTTTGTCGCGGATACTCTGTCGGGCCTCATCGCAAAGCCTCTTCGACCGCGACCTACGGGTTCTGGAACGTTGAATATGCAATCTGCCCCGTGAACGGTAACTTACCCCACGTAGATGCCGTTAGAACTGGCGATCGTGTCGAGCGAGAAGAACTCGGCGGGGTTCGCGTTGCCGAGGTTGGTGCCGAGGTAGCCGCGAACGCGGCTGCCGCTGCCAGTACCGGCCCCGACGATCAGATCTGACTTCGCATCGCCGTCGAGGTTCTTGGCCACGACTCGCACGCCACCGCGGCTGGCGGCATCGCCTGCGAAGAAGTTCGCCACGGTCGTTTGCGTGTTCGATGCGACGAGGTCGGCACCGGACAGTGCGAACACGCGCGGGCCGCCACCGGGGCCGCCACCGGCGATGATGTCGGCCTTACCATCGCCGTTGATGTCGCCGGCTGCGATGAACACGCCGTTCCGCAGCGTTTGCTCGAATACGAAGAAATCGTTGAACAGCGTGGTCGGCGAGCTATTGCCGATCGTCTTGCCGTCGTAAGTCGCCACGCGCGGGCCGCCGCCGAACCCGGCTGCGACCACGACATCGCCGATGCCATCGCCGTTGACGTCGCCGACGGCCGAGCGGGCACCGCCGCGGAAGTTCACGTCGTTGATACCGAAGAAGTCCGCCAGAACCGAGAAACCGACGCCGTTGAAAATCCGCACGCGCGGACCGCCGCCTTGATCGGGCGTGACGAGCAGTTCGGGAACGCCATCGCCGTTGACATCGCCCGACGAGAGATACACGCCGCCGGTGAATGCCGCTTCGAACGGCTGCACGCGGAAGAGTTCGGCTTGCGTCACGCCATCGAGAATGCGCACATCGGTGATCGTGCCGGGACCGGTGCCGACGGCGACATCGTTGACGCCATCGCCGTTGAAGTCGCCCACCGCGACGCGAACGCCACCGGTGAAAGTGGTGCCGAACGGCGTGGCTTGGAACTTCACGCTGCTGTCCGAATTGTAAACGCGAACCGTGGCCACACCGGTTTCACTACCGACGGCATATTCGCCAGCCGGTGAGGTGGGCGTGATGGCATCCGAAGCGGTCAAACCGCTGAGAGCGATCGTTCCCGTGCCGATCGGCCCGAGTTTCGTAGCCGCACCTGACGCGAGGTTGATCGAGTACAGCGAGGTCGTTCCCGCACTCGTCAGTGCGGCAAAACCGGAGCCGTTCACGGCGGCGTTCGAGGCTTTCGCCTGCACGCTCGCGGGGATGTCGAAGCCGTTGACGGCGGTGAAGATCAACGGCACGCCGCCCACGGTGATCGTCGTTCCGACGGTCTGCGTGCCGCTGTTCGGCGGCGACTGAATGAACAGTTTGCCGGTCGTGCTGTCGATCGTGTACTGCGTCGTGAATTTCGTTCCGGCGAAGCTGTTCGTGTATGCGGTGTCATCGACGGTGGTAGAGCCACCATTCGCGGACTTATCGGGATTCACGCCTGTCACGCTGCCGGCCGCTCCGCCGAAATCGCCATCGACGGCGGCACCCGTCGACGGGTTGATGCGGAAGTTGAAGCCCGTGCTGGTGACGACGCGAAGGCGGTCGACGGTCGGGTTGAAGTCGATGCCGAAGCTGGTGGTGCTCGCGAAAGTGATTGCCGAACCGGCCGCATCGATCAAGCCGATACTACCGACGCCTACGGCTGTCGTCGCGCCACTTTGCGGGTCGATATTCGCGAGGCGAACGGCTTTCGTCGTGCTATCGAGAACGAGCACGAAGTATTGGCCGGTGGCGGGGCGAATGTCCAAGCCGACGACGGCTTCCGTCGCACTCAGGCCGGTGATTGCGACGCTCGTTGTGGTGTTCGGCGTGTTGGAATTGAAGCGAAGCAGGTTCCCGCCCGCCACGCCGATCAGTGGCGTTCCTTTATTATCCAGCGGGTTCACCGCGAGGCCGAGAACCGGCGTAGCGAAACCCGTCGTGCCGGACTTCGTCGCCACGCCCGTTACGAGATCGATGGCGAACAGCGACGTTGCGCCGCCGACGGAGAGAATCGCGAGGCCCTTGCCCGAAGCGACCGGCGCGTTCGACGCGGTGACATCGACACCGGTGCCGATATCGAAGCCGTTCACGGCGGTGAAGTTCAGCGGCGAGCCGGCCAGCGTGATCGCGAGTGGCAGCGTTTCGGTGCCGTTGTTCGGCGGATTTTGAATGAACAATTTATCCGTCGTGGCATCCAGCGCATACAGCGTGGTGAATGTCGCGTTCGGCGCGTTGTTCGTGTACGCGACCTCATCGACCGCAGTCGTGCCGCCGTTGATCTTCGAATCGGGTTGATTGCCCGCCACCGAGTTATCGGTGTCGTTCGGCAAGCCATTGTTCGGGTTCACGCGGAAGTTCAAACCGCTATCGGTGACGACCCGCAGCCGATCGACGACGGGGTTGAAGTCGAGGCCGAAGTTCGTGCCCGCCGCGATCGTGATGAGGGTTCCCGTCGCATCGGACAGCGCGAAACTGGTCCCGATCGGCGTCGCCGTACCGGTGCGACCGCTGATCCCGTAGAGTTGCAGCGAATTCGCGGTGCTGTTAAACCCAAGGCCGTACAGCGCGCCATTCTGCGGGCGATAGTCGATACCGACGAGGCTATCGCCTGCGGCGACACCGCTGATCGCAGTTGTGGTTTGCACGTCCGGCGTGGCCGTATCGAAGCCAATGAGGCTGGTTGCCGTGAGCGCGAACGCCGCCGTCGGTGTCGTGCGGTCTTCGAGGGTGACCAAACGCGGGCGAAACGACGCGGACTTTTTCAGGAAAGGCTTCGTCATGATGCAGCTCCGTGGCACAAAGGAAACACGATTGGGCGTACGGCAACGATTGTACGGACTGCGTGGCGAAAGCGGTAAAAGTAATTGTGAAAATAGCTAAAGTCGGAAATGTGGGAGTTTCATCAGCGGTTCCGATGCAGTCGTGGCGAGTATTCGAGACGCGACGTCCCGAATACACCGACAATGGGACGGGGGCGAACGGTTACATAGAATGAGCGTGCCCGACACTGACGAGGATTGTGACCGATGGCGTTGCCGATGATTCCCGACTGGTTGAAACTCCGCGATGGATCGCTGAATTTGGGCCTGGGTGCCCAAACGGTGGTGGTGATCCTGAGCGGGCAGCCGCAGTATCGCCTCGATGCCCGCCCCGCCGGTGGGCAGTTCATGTGTGCCATCACGCAAACGACGAACGGCAAGCGGTTCGACGCCGCGACGAAGTTCACCACGCTCGATGCCGCGCTCGTCGGCGGCCTCGAGCGACTCCGCGAATCGCTCGGCTGGTGAATTATCGCCCCTTTGCCAGGAACTGCATCGTCGTGTGCGACGATGTCCCGATCTGGCAGAGTTGGTCGAAACCGTAGGCTTTGAGGAGTTTTACGAGTTGCTCGCCCTCTTCTTGCGAACCGGCGGGCAACAGCAACCGTGCGGACGATTCGCCGCACAGCCACCATTTTCCATTGATCGATCGCACCGTCAAAGAACTCGGCGCAAACCGCGTACCTTGCACGCTGAACGGCACGTCTTTGGGTGCCTTTTCGTTGACCAGGAAGAACGTCACTCCGGTGGTGCCGAACTTGCAGAACTCGGTGAAACGGCCATCTTGAATGACCTTCAGCGCATCGCGTGCGGTCCATTCGCTCGCGCCGAACCGACCGAGGATCTCCGGGCCGTGCGCGACCACGAAATCGCCTTTTTCCCTTCGGACTTCGACTTTCTTGTAGTCGATGCGGATTTTCTCGCCGACGTAACCGACGCCGGGAACGTCTAGTCCCGTACGGTTCATCGCCTTTTCCTGGGCCGCTTTGACGATCGGCGAAGCCACGACCGTCGTGCCACTCGCGTTCTCGGGTGCGGCGAAGAAATACGCCAGCGGTGGCGTCGATTTCCCGATGAAACCGACGCGGTTGAAGCCATATTTCTGCATAACTGCCATCGCCTGTTCGGCATCGGCTCGGTGCGAGCCGAAGTTCAGCAAGATGTTCGCGTCGTCGCGTAAACACCACACGCCCCGGATCTGCTCGACGCGCGTGGTACGCGGATCCATTTGCAGATGCGACTTCGGAAAGCCAGCATTTGGAGCCGTTTTACCATCGGTGAGGCCGTAATCGACGATGGCCCGATCCGTGCCGATGCTCGCCCATTCGGTGGGCCGCAACTCGCGAAGCGTGCGGAACATGTCGGCGGCATCTTCGGCGTTGTTGCCGAAGTCTTTGAAGACCGTGCCCGCATTCCAAACTTGCCAGCTCGTTAGCCGTTTGATGTTCAGCGTGGCGACCGCAATTTTCTGGAGTTTCTCCGGTTGCGGCAACTTCATTGCCGTGGCCGTCAGCGATTCGGGCAACGCCCGCGGCGCAGCCGGTGCGGGAATCAGCGTCATTCGTGGCTCGGCAGGCGGTGTAAACACCTGAGCCATACTGCTGGTTCGGGCCAGGAAAAGAACGACGATGACGACACAAAATCGCTGGCAAAACATACAGAACACTCCCACGGTCGATGGTGTATCCGTCATAATCGGCATTTTCGGAACGGGAATTCAGCCCGATTTCAGGCACGGTTCAAAACCCGGTTGCAGTTTTGCCAAATAAGACCACTAAAAATTTGGCACGGTTCAAAACCCGGTTGCAGTTTTGCCAAATAAGACCACTA
>JAYVQG010000227.1:0-6408 GCA_043757025.1 Limnoglobus sp. | reverse complement strand
GATTGCTTCCCGGTGGCCCAACCGCCCTCCAGGATGGGTCTCGCACCCATGGGACCAACACCACCTTTCCACGGCGCACGCCCGACGCGCCAGCGAGGGGAACCCGCGAAAAGGCACACGATAGCAGAAACGATAATAATCCTTAATCCCTCGCTATCGCGTCGGGCTAACAAGAATGCATTGTGAGACCGGTAACGTGTCATTACCGACTGCGTGAAATATAGAGCCTATTACGACATTGCAGAAGTCGCAAGCGTTCGAGTCCAACAGTTGAGCTTGACCGGTTGTGAGGATGCGGTATTCCGGCGGCTTCGTTAGTCGTTCCCCGTGCGGAGGCGGTCATGCGCTCGCAAAGTCTCGTTGGCATCGTCTTCGCAATGGCCATTTGTGTGCCGAGTTTTGCCCAAAGCAGCCGCAGTTTGGCAACGGTAACATCACCCGAAGTCGTGGTGCGGGCGTCGCCGAAGGTCGATGGAGCCGACACGGGAGTGCTGTTCCGCGAGACGACGATCATCGTCGATCACCTCGAAGGCGACGACTGGGTGGCGATCCAACCGCCGCAAGGTTCGCTGAGTTGGGTGAACCATTTATTCGTGGAAGTCGATAAAAACAAGCCGTTCCCGCAGAACGCGGTCGTATCGCATAGCGGCACGATCAAGCTCGCGGCCGGGAAGATCGGCATCAACAAGCCGCTCGAAACGCGAAAAGCGACCATCCCCGATGGCAGTATCGTTCGCATTCTCGGTGCGGGTGTGAAGTCCGAAGACGATCAGAGTATCTGGTATCCGATTCAGCCTCCTGCCGACGATTTTCGCTACCTGCCCCGGTCGTCGATTCAACTCGCCGGACCTGCAAAAGAAGGCTTCATCGTCAAATCGCCAACGCCATCCGAAGGCGTGGTACCATATATTTCGCCTGCCTCCGCATCGCTTCCTGCGACGCCACGAACGGACGGCAAACCCGCCGGTTGGCCGAACCATCCGCTTTGGGTGCAAGCCGAGCAAGCATCGCAAAACAACGACTATGACAAGGCCGAACGGCTCTATTTTCAGTTGGCAAAAGAGATGAATGCCGCGAACGGCGACCCAGAACTGGTGGGCTTGTGTTACTTGCGAATTCATGCGGTTCGCGATCGTCGCCGTCAGCCGATCGGCAAGGAAACCGGGGCCGCGTGGAACGCCTCGAAAGATCTGGTGGCCGCGCCAAAAGCCGATTTGCCACGGGAAAGCTCGCCACGCCGCGAGGAGCCATCCGCCCCGGCACTGAATGCAAAGTCCGAATGGACGGGCACCGGCTTCCTGCGAATCGCCGCATTCAAAGTGAACGGCAAAGCCGTCTACGCACTCGACGACGATCGCGGCAAAACCAAGTTCTACGCCACTTCCAGCCCGAACGTCGACCTCGAAAAATACCTGCGAAAGACGGTCGATCTGTTCGGCACCGTGACGTATCCCGCCGACTTGCGAAACATCGGATTAATCAGCGTCACCCGTGCCGACACGGTGAAATAGCTATTTCCCCGCCAGAACGCCTGGTGCAGCGGTCCGTGTATGATCTTTGCCGTTGTACACACCGAAATCGTTGAAGAACACGCGCTTTGCGATGCGGTACAACAGGTTCTTTTCCGGGACTTCGTTACCGGGGTTGTACTGCGACGTTCGCACTTGCATCGCGGCCAACTCCGCGAGTGCGGTCTGGCGAGCGGTCACGTCTTTCGCACCGTGCTTCTCGACGAGTGCTTTAAGCAAATCGGGCCGTTCCAGCACGATGCAGCCGCGCGTCGCTTCGGCTGCCACGGCACGGAACTCGCGTAAATAGTCGCTTTTCAGGAACTTCTCTTTGAGCGTGCGACCATCTTCTGCGGTCGTGTGGATCGATTCCTTCGAGAATTGTACGATCGGGCACGGCTCGATGTCGCCCCACGGGTTAATGTGGTGACTGATGCCCGTGGCCGCCGGGCAGAGTGCCTGACCTTCGCCGTCGTAGTAGGCGTCGATGATGACGATCGGCTTTTTCGCACGCATTTCGACGACGAACTTACGGGCTTTCATCGCCTGTTCGGGCGACAGGCACAGGTCCGCATTCGGGTTCGGTCCCATCGGCCGGTAAACGTGGAACCACGTGTAAAGCACGCCCATTTCGATGAGCCGATCGACCCATACTTCTCGCAGCAAATCGTCGATATTCGTCCGGCACAGCGATGTGCAGACGCCGGTGAACACGCCATTGTTCAGGCAGTGTTGCAGGCCCTCCATCGTCTTGGACAGCACGCCGGTACGGCCACGGCGTTCGTCGGAAATGATCTCGGTGCCTTCGACGCTGATGAGTGGCGTAACGTTGCCGAGTTCGCGGATTCGCTTGGCACGTTCATCGGTAATGAAGTGGCCGTTGGTGAAGATCTGGAAGTAGCATTCGGGGAATTCGGCGAGCATATCGAGCAATTGCGGGTGCATGAACGGCTCGCCGCCGACGATGCCGAAGAACGAATTGCCCATCTGCTTGGCTTCGCGGATGAGCTTCCGGAACGCGGGCGGGTCGATCGTTTTCTGTTTGTGCGCAACATCGACCCAGCAACCCTGGCAGCGGAGATTGCACGAGTTGATGATCGAGACATAGAGGAACGGAGGGAACACCTCGCCGCGTTTGAGCCGCGACTTGTGGCGAAGCACCGACATCCCGCCCTTGACGCCCATGTTCCAGGTCAGTTTCCACAACAGGCGTTTATCGGTCTCGAACAGCATCCGCTTCGCCATCTTGAGCATCACGGCGGGGGGTCTCCAGTCGTATTCAGTATGACGCTATTGTAGCGACCGGATTTCAGCGGCCAGCAAAACTCAAAACTGAGTTTTCAAACGATCTCAAACGGGCGTTGCCTATGGCACGTAAAAAACGTGCCCCACGTCGATAGCTTGTTTTGTACCACGCCGTACTTTAGAGTTTGCCGATCACCGAAAGTTGTCGGTTGGCGATAGCGATGCTTCCAAAACTCTGGCGTTGCGATCATTGTTGTCGTCGAGCCATGCTACCTCACCCGAGTCGGCGAAGCGCTTGATGCCGACTCGCAAGATCGCATCGTCGGGAACCACATTCAACGGCGTGTAACGCGGGTGATGGCTTTCCTTGTACGGGTTGTTTCGGGCTGCGTTGTAGCAGCAGATCATCGACCAGCGTGGGATTTCTGAAGTGTTTTGGTCGCTGCGATGCAATAAGTTTGCGTGGAAGAACAGCGCGTCGCCCGGGTCCATTTCGACGTGAACGAGCGGGAAATGTTCGGGTCGCTTCAGCAGTTCTTCGACGCGCTCGCGGTCCGCACCCGCTTGTTCGCCGGTGAGGGTATGGTGGATACGCCCGCACTCGTGGGATCGCGCAACCACCTGCAAACAGCCATTTTGCATCGTACTCGGATCGACCGCAATGAAGGCACTCACAAGCAGCGGTTGCAGCACGCCGTTCTGATACCAGTAGCCATAATCTTGGTGCCACGCCCACGCGCCGCCGATCTTGGCGTCCTTCAAGATCATCTTCGAGTGGTAGTGGTAAACTTCGCCGCCTAGTAGCTTTTCGCAACTGCGCACCATGCGCTCGCAGCGTGCAAACATGCCGTAAATACCATCGCCGGGGTGATTCCAGAGTGACAGCCGGACGACGCCCCCTTCACCATCGGCGCGACCGAAACTGCGTTTGTCCAGCTCGCGATCTTCCTTGGCGGCACGGCTGAGTAACGCGATTTCGTCGGGGGTATAAAACCCCTTAACTAAGGTGTAACCGAGCGAATCAAATTCGCGAACTGCATCGTCGGAGAGCGTCGGCATGAGTGCCATCCTTAACCAAGACCCTTTATGCCGAGACGTTTCTTAATGGCGAGAATCGACTCGCGGATTGTATCGCGGGCTGTGATGTTGGTCGTCTTCTGTAGCTCGGCGAGGGCTTTGGCTCCGCCGTGAGTTTTCAGCACTTCGTGCGTGGTCGTAATCACGTCCCAATTTTCAGAGCGAAGGTACGGCAAAACGGCTTCCTCGGCAGCCGTTCCACCTATTAGTAACAGCGTTTCGGAAACGGTTGGGTAGTCATCTTTCACGGTCATTCGCGCGGCGACGGCCTTGGCAACTGCGACATCATTCCAGCGAGAGGCGAGTTTGATCGCCTCGTGACGTTCGACGTCGCCTTCGGCCGCAATCGTTTTAATGACATCGGGTTTCGCATCGTCGCCCGCCCAATTGACGAGGTTCCTCAGTGCCAAGGCGCGAACGTCGTTGCTCGAATGACTGAGGTGGTTCCGAAATTTCGCCAACAGTGCGACTTTATAGTCGGCTGCGTCCGACATCTGCTGTGCGGTCTGTTCGGAAAGCAATTGCAACGTGTCGATCAGCGTGGCCGTGTTATTCTCGCGTTCGGCTTCCGTCAAGCGATTCACTGGCGTTCGTGTCGTTTCCTTCGCCACTTGAGGCGACTCGTTTTCCATGCCGATCGCGGCATAAATCGACGGTTGCACCTGTGGCCCAATCACGTACAGTAGCAGTAAGGCCAAACCGGTGATCGCGAAACGCACGGGACGATACCCCTGGAACGGACTGGGTTCGATAGCTCGGCAGATCCAAACCGGCGGCAGCAGTGTGGTTACGCCGCGCATCGTATTGCGATGGCCTGCCAGATACGCGATCCAGAAATAGCCCACGAGGATTTCGAATATCGCGATCAGTGCGACGTACTTCAGCGGATCGAGCATGTTCGCCATCATGCAAAATAGCCACAAACTGATGGCGATGGCTGTCAGAATGATCCACATTCCCGTCGAAAGCCGCAAATCGCTCGGCGGTTCTGGTGGCGGTTTCATCCGCATCGTCAGCGCTGCGGTCAAATCGGCGGCGATGTCGGCCGATTCGACATCGGTTGGGTTGAACACAACCATGCCGTTGGCGATCGCATCGCTGCGAGTGGGGTACGAACTGCGTACGGTAGCGGCCGGGCGGGCGGTTGCCATCGGCGGTGGCGTTTGTGATACAGCCGGTGGCGGAAAGTAATTCGGCATCGGCTGAAACGCAGCCGGAGGTTGCGGAAACCGCGGTAACGACGGCACTTCGGGTAACGGTGTAGAAGTCGGAATCGAGTCGGCAACGTACTGCGGTTCGTCGAATGCCATCGCTGGAAACGTCGCCATCGGCACGGCAGATGGTGCGTGTTCCATGTGGGGTATTGGGATCAAATCGATCAGCGGCGCGGAGTCGAAATGTTCCTGTTCCGGGTCGAAACTGCTTAAATCCGCGCCGGAATCGATGTCCGATGGCGAGTAGTTCGGTACGATTGGCACCCACGAATTGTCGGTGGCCGAGGCCGCGATTCTTTTCGGTGGTAACAAGTCCGGCATCGGCGTTCGCGGCGACGGCGCTTCGACCGAATCGTCGTCGGCCACAGGCATGAGGCTGATCGGCACTTCGTCGGGATCGATGTCGTCCGCAGAATCTAGCGGCTCCGGGAGTGGCACGTTCAGGCGAGGTATCACAATGGGCTTCAAGCACTTCGGACAAATCGTGCGCTGGCCCACCCGCTCCGGAGACGCGAGTAGACGCTGGTTACATATCGGGCACGGATAGCCAAACATAATGAGCCTCGTGGCGGTCGGATCGTGCGTTCGGTACGCATCTATACCTTATGGCACGATTAGTCCCCGTGCAAACGCCTCAGGCGTGGCGATAATCGAAGAATGGCTTGAACTCGCTCGATTTGATCGAGCCAATCCTGCACAACGCCTGCAAAATGAGCATTTGCCGTCACGATTCCACTGCCGCACGATTCGCCGGAAAGAGTTTGGATCAACATCCGGTACGCCGTCAAAGTTCGTTCGCCGAATCGCGCAACCTCTTGTCCATCCTCGCTAAAGAACACCGCCACGGGTACGCGGTTGCCGCCGTTAATTTGCAGTTCCTTCTGCGCATCCGGATAGGCATCGCGGTCCAGATAGCGAACCTTTAACGATGGCGTAAGCTCGGCAAACTTCTCGAGTATCGGGCATTGCGAAGCACAGTCACCGCACCATGCACCTGCGAGAACCAACACGTGCGTTTCCCGTGTAAACGCCTTCAGAGTCAGCGTTTGTGCTTCGGTGAGGGCGACCAAACTCTTCGTGAGATCCCAGCGAGGTTTATCTTTCGACGTGCCGAACTTCGCAAAGAAGTCCGCATACAGCAAGGCATCGGCAAAGTGCGAATACGGCAGCATCGGTGGCCATCTCCGGTCAGTCACGAGGATCGTTTTTGTCAGTTTATTCACAATTGCAAAAGTTATCCACACGTTTTCTGTTCGACTAAAAAGGGGCACGGTTCAAAACCCGGTTGCAGTTTTGCCAAATAAGACCACTAAAAATTTGGTTCTGGCGTGATTGGAATTGGGCGAAATCGGACGTAAGTCGTT
>JAYVQG010000226.1:0-1684 GCA_043757025.1 Limnoglobus sp. | reverse complement strand
AAGAGTTCGATCAGACTGAATCCCGTGCGGCGAATCCTGCCGGTTAAGCGCATCATACCGCAACCCTCCTTCGGCGGATCACCACGGCGATGGCGGCGACGATCGCCAGCACACCGGTGGCGATGCTGACAATCAGCATTGTGTTCCCCTGGCCGGGGTAAGCGCTCGAAGCGCGAGGTTTCTCGACGGTTGGCTGCTCCTTGGCGAGTCTCGCCATTTCTTTGTTATACGTGTGGTCGTAGTCGAGCTTGCCGTTCCGCCAACGCGGCGAATCTTCCGCCTTCACATCGGGCAAGAAAACGGGTTGATTCTCGTGGAGGCCAAATCCCGCGAACGTAAACACCTTCGGGTCGATCGGGCTTCCGAAGTCGGCATGAAGTATAGTCAGGTTGTATTGTTGAGGATGGCGGACCTTGTCCAATCCGTATTGAACTTTCGTGTTGTATTGGATCGACTGAGGATAAAGTTGTCCACTACTCAGCTTCTGCCAACGTATCTTGGTCGTGCGGAACTCCGGTACATTGTCGACAATCATTTTCTCTTCAAAATAAACGGGCTGGAATTCCTCTCGTTCGCTCAGCCAAACCGATGGTCCGTCTACCATATTTTTGTCTTTGTATCGGGTCACCAGGCAAGGCAGATCCTCCCGCATCTCATTTCGAACCGTCAAACCATTTTGCTTGAAGTAACTCGTGAATTCTTCGGCGATTTTCAATCTCTTGTAACTACAAGGATGGTCGTTGGAAAGGCCTAAAATTCGCCAGTCGAAGTGCGTGCAGTATCTGTCAAAGTCATAATTTGCCAGCGAACTAAATTCCACTGCATGGTTCGGTCCTTGAGAGCCTTCCTTGATGACTGTCAAAAAACCGTACCCTTCTTTTTCGCAATTTTCGCACGTCAGATGGCGAGGACGTTCGTCATCTTCGGGATCTAATGGTAAGTGTGTCGTTGCGAAATGATCGACGCGAAACTTGTTGCCATCACGCCACAACTGGACCGTAAAATTTCTTTGTTTGTAAAGTGGTGGCGTGGCTGTTGGTATGCTTTCCTCAACACGGTACTTCAACGTGTATCGGTTCGGTATCTTCGCCCTCTGCGCGACAACGGTTGCTGCCCGATCCGCCACAGTAGGCGAATCGGGTGGCGTGCCGGATGTCACTAAAAATGCCAACAGCGATAACGTGTACATAAACACAGAATCCAAAATTTTGTATTCGATTGTTGAATGTTATATCATGGTGGATTGACTAAGTCTGCTGTACACTCTGGTGCGTCAATCGTATTTTTCTTGTGCCGATAAGTGATTCGAGTTTGGCCAACTGTACAAACAGTATAGTATTCTACTTTGTTGTTTACCAACCTGGCTTTTAGTTCGCCGAGACAAATCTTACGAACAGTACACACGACGATGTTGTGCGGAAAGTCAGAACACAGGGTTGTATATGTAGGTCGAGCAGTTGTCGTATTTGCTTCCGCTGCACTACAACCGAAAGTGTCTTGATTGTATGCCATTGCGTGGAAGCATCCGACAGAACCCGGTTTCTCTGCTTCGCACGATAGCGATTCAAAGTAACCCAAAGGCATACGTAGTTGTCTAATCTGCGCAGGGTTGAGCGGCAGAGATTCTCTCCGCTTGCGAATGCAGCGTTTCTTCTAACGGACTGACAGTGGTGCGTCAGCCGCT
>JAYVQG010000225.1:0-24440 GCA_043757025.1 Limnoglobus sp. | reverse complement strand
CGACTTACGTCCGATTTCGCCCAATTCCAATCACGCCGGAACCAAATTTTTAGTGGTCTTATTTGGCAAAACTGCAACCGGGTTTTGAACCGTGCCGGTATGCGAAATGTCGTTTAAACCAATACGCCGCAGTTTCCGTTGACGGCCCGCAACAGCGACGGCACGCCGTCGGTTTCGGATACGAAGCGCACGCCGATCAGCTTTGCGAACCGGGCGATGCGTGGATCGCGCGTGACGGATACCAGAATCACCTTGGCGTTCGCGGGCATGGCGTTGATGGTCTTGGCCATCGTCAGCATTCCGCCTTCGGCTTCGGTGGAGACCGGAATCACTACCGTTTGGGCATGATTGCGGATCGCGTGTTTGCGTGCATCTTCGCCGTTGGCCGTCATCGCAACATCCCAGCCGAGGCGTCGGAACTGATCGGCGGCGTTCGCGGCAAACAAGGTCGGCCCGAGTCCAATCGTCATTCGCGTCAATTTCTTAATCGGTTTCTCCGTGCTGTTCCAGACTTTTCCTGCGTGCCGCTTCCATTCGCGAATGTTGCTTTTGTAGCTGGCCTCTATGAGGCCGGTAGCGGCAGCATCCGGGGTCACAGACCCCGGCTACAAAAATCCTTAAAGTCTGGCGTTCGTCCGTTATCTTCGTTACCGTCAGGGACAGGACTTCTTTCCCCTAAGTTCGTTCTCCGGCAACGAAACTTGCGCCTCACATGGAAAACTCATTCGGATTGTTACCGTTTCGCGTGCATCCCGGATTTATTCCGCAGGTGAAATTCGAGCTTGCAATCGCCCGAAGTCCAATCTGTAACACAGTTTCCGGAGCCAGTCGATACGACATTCTTCCAAGTGGTACCACATTCGGCCACAATTCGTTAATCTACGTAATAGTAACTCGATTGCTACCCCAGTTGGCACACCGCTGCCGGTCTGCCACACCGCGAAATGGGCGTAACCCCTTTCGCTTACCCACTCTCCCACGGAGTTGCATCTCATGGCGAAGGCACGGATTTCCATCGGCACCTGGGCGTACCTGTTCAATCAAGAAGTCCCCACGAACAACTTCCATACGATCCTGCACAAGTTGCAAGACCTCGGCTACGACGGCGTCGAACTCGGCAGCTTCGGCCCGCACCCCAGCCCCGCGACGCATTCCACCAAGGCCAGCCGCCAGAAACTCCGCAAGGAAATCGCCGATCACGGCCTCGCGCTCTCCGGTATCGCCGTCGACCTTTGGGCGTTCAAGACGCCCGGCACCAGCATCATGGACGAAATCCCCTCCGCCTACGCCACGGCGTTCCTCGGCTGGTGCGCCTTTGCCGCCGACCTCGACGTGAAGACGATCCGCGTCGATTCCGTACTCGCACCAAATTACTTCGAGTCCGAAGAAGGCAAAAAGATCGGCTATCAGGCGGGGATGGATCGCATCGTCAACGTCTGGGACAAGTGCAGCAAGATGGCCGCCGACTACGGGATGCGAATCTGCTGGGAGTTCGAACCCGGCTTCCTGTTCAACAAGCCATCGGAAATCGTCGCGCTCGTCGATGCCGTCCGCAGCCGGGGCAACGAGAACTTCGGCGTGCTGTACGATACGTGTCACGCGCACATGGCCGCGAAGATCGGCGCGAACCATCAAGGCGAAAAGGAAATCCTACCCGGTGGCGCGCTCGAACTGCTGACGATGCTGAAGGGAAAAATCACGCACGTTCACGTCATCGACAGCGATGGCAGCCTGAACGAGCACAATACCTCGACGCACAACCCGTTCGGCACGGGCCACCTGAACTTCGACGAACTGTTCCCCGCGCTACAGGCCGCCGGCGTGCCGAACGACTGGTGGTGCGTCGATTTGTGCTTCTGGCCGAACGCCTGGGAAGTGACCGCCGACAGCAAGAAGTTCCTGGACAAGATGCGCGCGAAGTACGCCGCCGCGTGAGGTCCGCACAGAGTTCGGAATATAATGCCCGCATGACGGTCACACCCCAATCGCATTTGCTTTGTATTCTTGTAGCTGGGGTCTATGACCCCGGTGGCTTCCAATCGAGCTAGGAGAGTTCGCAGCCCACCGGCCTCACAGAGGCCAGCTACAAATGAAAGTGAACAACATTGGTCACACCCCTGCAAGGCATCACCTACACCTGTTTCGGCCTGAGCTATATTCTCGCGCTCGGTTTCGAGATCGCGCGATTGCGCTGGCCGCGTGCCGGTCTGCGCTCGCTCGGGCTGATCCTCGGTGCGGTTGGCTTGCTCACTCATACCGCGTATCTGGCACTGCACCACCCTAGCCCGGCTGCGCCGTACGGGTCGCTGTTGTTGCTCGCCTGGGTGCTCGCCGTGTTCTACTTTTACGGCACGATCCACCATGCGCGGCAAGCGTGGGCGGTGTTCGTGTTACCCGTCGTCATCGGCCTCGTCGGACTGTCGCTGTTGCTGATTACCGGCGACAATGCCAGCGACATTCACGTGCCGCCGTGGTTGTCCGGCGACACGCTCTGGGGGGCAATCCACGGCTTCCTCTTGCTCTTCGCCGCCGTCGGCGTCAGCATCGCGTTTCTCGGCAGCGTCATGTATCTCGTGCAAGCGCGACGCCTACGCAACAAGCTCAATCCGCTCGGCGGCATTAAAATTCTCAGTCTCGAACGGCTCGAAGCGATGAACCGCCGCAGCGTGAATCTTGCGTTTCCGCTGCTCACTGCGGGGCTGATTCTCGGCGGCATTTTGCTGAAGCGCGAACACGACACAATCGAGAACTGGTGGTCGTTGAAAGTCCTCGGTACCGTCGGCCTCTGGAGTGTGTCGGCGCTGTTGCTATACATGCGGTATGCGGCCAATGTCGCGGGGCGAAGGCTGGCGATTCTTTCGATCCTCGCGTTCGCGTTACTCGTCGCCGTGCTCGCCACCGCACACCCATTTGCGGAGGTCGCGAAGTGAACCTCCGGGCCATCGGTTGTAATTTTCAAACTGCGAACGTCGAACTCCGCGAGAAACTCGCCTTCACCCCCGAACGCCAAGCCTTTGCTGCCGGCGAACTCTCGGCGCGCTTCGGCTGCGAGACGGTGATTCTGAGTACGTGTAACCGCGTCGAACTCTACGTCGGCCGCGCGCAGGGCGGCACGCCGTTCGACCTCGACCTCGCCGCAGAATTCCTCGGCGAAACGCACGGTTTACCCGGCGAGCGCGTCCGTCCGCTGCTTTACGGACACTCGGACGCCACCGCCGTCGCGCACCTGTGCCGCGTCGCCGCCAGCCTCGATTCGCTCATCGTCGGCGAAGGGCAAATTGCCGGTCAGGTGAAACAAACCTTCGAGTCCGCACGCAAACAGGGCACCACCGGCCCGCTGATGAACGCGCTGTTTCCGCACGCTTTACGCACCGCCAAACGCATCCGCACCGAGACGGGCATCTCCAGCGGCCACGTCTCCGTTTCGAGCGTCGCCGTGGATTACGTGCGCCAGGTGTTCGATTATTTCGAAGATAAAACCGTGCTGGTCATCGGTGCGGGGAAGATGGGCAAACTCACGCTGAAGCACCTCCAAGAACTCAAACCGGGCCGCATTCTGGTGACGAACCGCAGCCCAGAAAAGGCGATCGAACTCGCGGGTTACTGCGGCGGGAAGGCGGTGCCGTGGGAGAAACTCGACGATGCGTTAGCGGAAGCGGATATCGCGCTCAGCACCACCGGGGCCGCCGAACCGATCGTCTCGCGGAAGCGGTACCACGAGATGATTCAGCCGCGCCGAACCGGCGGTACGCTGGTCGTGTTGGATATTGCCGTGCCGCGCGACTTCGACCCGGCGATCCACGACGGCGACCGCGTCTGCGTGTTTAACATCGACGACTTGACGCGAGTGCGGGAACAAACGCTGGCGCAACGCCGCAAACATATCGCGCCCGCCGAGGCGATTGTCGTCGCCGAAGTGAAGGCGTTCGTCGACGACTGGCAGCGCCGCAAGAACGGCCCCGTGATTCAGCAGTTGCGTACCGAAGTCGATAAAGTTCGCGCCGATGTGGTGCTACCGCTACTAGCGAAACTCGACGGTAAACTGACGCCTGCCGAGAAAGAGTATATCGAAGGCGCGTTCAAGCTCTTCCAGAACAAGTTGCTTCACGGCCCGATTGCCGCACTTCAGGAAGCCAGCCGCGAAGGCGGTAGCGGGTCGCTGCTCGAAGCGGTGAAGAAGCTGTTTCGTTTAGGATGAATTAGCCGAGAGACGGAAACGAAAAAGCCCCGCAACGATCGTCGCGGGGCTTTGATGTTCTGCGTCGCAAATCACTTCTTGGCGATGCGGGACATCGCCGCGACTCGTGCGTTCATCTTCGCTTTGGTCGTCTTCTCGGCGGCGTTGGTCGCGGGCAGTGCCTCGGCTTTTGTCTTCTCGGCACCGATGAGTACGTCGCTGAGATCTTCCTTCTTGCGGGCGTATTGCGTCAGGATGTTCACTACATTTTTGCTGACTTGCGCGAAGCCACCATCGATGAAGAAGTGCTTCGTTTCGCCGCCTTGTTTCACGCGCAATTCGCCTGGCCCGAGTTGGCCGACAAACGGCGAGTGACCCGCTAGCACGCCGAACTCGCCATCGAACAATGGCAGAATCACCATTTCGGCGGCTTCGTCCAGCAGCGCCCGTTCGGGCGTGACGACGACGATTTTCAAGGTTTTCGCAGCGATGTCGGACATTGTCGTATCGTTCCGAGAGTTTGGGTGTGGCCTGCGGGCATCTACGGGATTCGGATCCCGATCACCCTGCCTTGCGGGCTTGTTCTTCGGCCTGGGCGGCGGCTTCTTCGATCGTGCCGACGTACATGAATGCGGACTCCGGCAGGTGGTCCCATTTGCCGTCGCAGAGTTCCTTGAAGCTGCGGATCGTATCCTTGAGGCTCGTCACGTTGCCGGGCTTGCCGGTGAACGGCTCGGCCACGAGGAACGGCTGGCTCAGGAAGCGCTCGATGCGGCGGGCGCGGGCCACGACTTGCTTGTCTTCTTCGGAAAGCTCGTCGACGCCGAGGATCGCGATGATGTCTTGCAGTTCGCGGTAACGCTGCAAGATCCGCTTGACGCGATCCGCGACGGCGTAGTGTTCTTCGCCCACGTACAGCGGGTCGAGTAGACGGCTATTGCTCGTCAGCGGGTCGATGGCGGGGTAAATCCCCTTTTCGGAGATCGACCGTTCGAGGTAAATGAACGCATCGAGGTGCTGGAACGTGTTCGCAGGGGCAGGGTCCGTGGGGTCGTCGGCCGGGACGTACACCGCTTGTACCGAGGTGATCGCACCCTTCGTCGTGCTCGTAATCCGCTCTTGCAGTTCGCCCATCTCGGTCGCCAGCGTTGGCTGGTAACCCACGGCGCTCGGCATTCGGCCCAGCAGTGCCGACACTTCCGAACCGGCCTGGCTGAAGCGGAAAATGTTATCGACGAACAACAGCGTCTCGGCACCCGTCGTGTCGCGGAACCATTCGGCCATCGTCAACGCCGATAGCGCGACACGCATCCGCGCGCCTGGCGGTTCGTTCATCTGACCGAAGACCATCGCGGTACTGTCGATGACCGACTTCGCATCGGCACCGGCACCGGTCTTGGTTTCTTGCATTTCGAGCCAAAGGTCGTTCCCTTCGCGGGTTCGTTCGCCGACCCCGGCAAACACCGAATAGCCCTTGTACACCTTGGCGATACGGGCGATGAGTTCGGTGAGAATGACCGTCTTGCCGAGGCCCGCCCCGCCGAACAGACCACCCTTGCCACCGCGTGCGAGCGGCGTCAGCAGGTCGATGACCTTGATGCCCGTTTCGAGGATTTCGGATTTCGGCGAAAGCTCGTTGAAGTGCGGTGGCTCGCGGTGGATCGGTCGCGTTTCGGTGGTGAGTACGGGTCCGCGTGCGTCGATCGGCTGACCGAGCAGGTTGAACACGCGGCCGAGCGTACCGAGGCCGACGGGCACCGAAACCGGAGCGCCGGTGTCGTTGGCGGCCATGCCGCGAATGAGGCCATCGGTGC
The DNA here is from genome assembly GCA_043757025.1 of Limnoglobus sp. Taxonomy (GTDB): domain Bacteria; phylum Planctomycetota; class Planctomycetia; order Gemmatales; family Gemmataceae; genus Limnoglobus. The sequence continues at coordinate 18,449 of JAYVQG010000225.1, read as the reverse complement.
TGCCGAGGGCGACGCACCGCACGCGATTGCCGCCGAGGTGCTGTTGCACTTCGCCAGTCAGTTCGATGGCGGAGCCACCCTTCGCGGACGTTTCGATTTTGAGTGCGTTATAAATTTCGGGCAGGTGGCCATCTTCGAATTCGACGTCGAACGTCGATCCGATGATCTGCACAATTTTCCCCGACTTCGTTGCGGTGGCAACCATGAAACATTACTCCACGGAAAGTTTGAGTCTCGTTTAGTTCGTAACCGCTGCCATCGCGGGTTCCGGTATCTGTTCGCCGATTTCGTTCACGCGGCGCTGTAGTTGTTCGATCATTGCCGAGTAAATCATCATATCTTCGCTGAGGATCCAACTCATCGCCTGGTTATGCCGGACCATCGCGCGGTCTGCTTCGCTCAGTGAGTTCCAGCCCTCTTCCGAAAGGCCGCCAAAGGACGCTGTAGCGCGTTGGTTTTGCTCCTCGGCGGAGGTCTTTTCGAGGCCATCGTACCATCGCGGTTCGTCACTTGGCGTATCCCATTCGCTTCGACGCAGCATAATCTCGCGAAGGAAACACATCGTAAGTTTCCAGTCGGGCTGAGTGCCAGTTCCAAACGACTCCGTCGCGCCGAGCAAGCTCCACCCCGATGGGCCAATCCCAAACGCCGACCAGACGGCCCTAGCCAAATCGCGACGAGAAACGGTCTCACCACCAAGCTTTTCCTGGGCATGCATTAACAATTGCGCTATCGAGGAACCGGACCGAAACAACTCGCGAAGCTCGGCCGTTAAGTTCTCACTCATCTGCCGCCCTCCATCATCGTGAAAAGTCCGCCGACACGATAGCATATGCACCAGGGCCAGCCTTGATCCGTTCACCCATTGTAACGTTCACGAAGCCGTGTTCGATGGCTCGTGCGCCAGACCACACGTTACTAGCAGCCTCTTCCTCAGACATACCCCGTTTGGTAAATCGATTGAACTCGGCCAAGTTCGTCGATTCGTCATTCCAGTAGCAGTGGATCGTCTGTATCGACGAACCGTAGTGTTGAATCATCAAACGAAACAACTCTTTGCCGCGAACGATATTGCGAGTTCCCGTGATACTCGATTCGGTTCGAATATCGAAAACGAGTTCTCCATTCGGACGAAGGTAAGCACTCATTGCCAACTCAGCGTCTTGCGCATCCTGGATATCGACCTCATCCAGTTTGGAAATCACTAACACGTATCCCGGTGGCATGTCGGCGGGTGTCAGCATGGCTCAACCCGCTTTCGGCACCAGAAAGCTCAGGTGGTGGGCGCAGTGCGTTTTTGCAGTGTCTTCCCACTCGGCTAAGCTCAGCAAGCCCCGCAGCGGCGACGGATGTATTGGTCCCGCATGCGTTTTGTAGCGTTCCAGCTGCGCCTTTAACCCGGCGAGCGCGGCGACCTCGTCTTGTCCCGGAGGGAAGACGGTCATCGGGGCAGTGCTCATGCCCACTGGCATCGTCTTCGTTTCCCGCATCTGCCGTTCGAGCTTCGGCAGGACCGTTCGCTTCACCACGAAGAAGATTGGCTTCAGCCACAGTGGCAATTTCGGAAACCCGTCGAGCGGGTATTTCACCCAGAGCGCACAGTGGTTGCATACTTGGGCGAAGTCCCACTGGCCCGCTTTGTCGTAACCCTTTGCCAGCAAGTTCTCCGCATCGCGAACGATATCGTCGAGTGAATCGAACTTCAGTCGTCGGCGGCTCGGAGTCGTATGCTGCGTCATTTTTGCACGTTTCTCCGATTCCATCTCGGCAGCGAAATCCCTCGTGTACCACGCACCCCACAACATCATCGCGCCAACCCAAAACATCCCGGATGACAACGAGACAAATCGATGGTGAGAATTCCCGCCACCTTCCCACTCATTCGACCACCACGTTCGTTCGTACCACGGAGACCAAGGCAAACCGATTGTCCAGCGTTCGTTCGCTGAAAACCAGTCGTCAGTCTCGTTCGCGTAACTGACATAAAACGCCTGAGCGACGAGTAATGCACCGACCAAAATCCACAATCGTCGGCCGATCATCGCTCCCACTCCGCGTCATTTATTCATTCCACTTCGCTCTTCGTCGTGTCATCGAACATTGCCATAACTGGCGACTTTCGCGAACCGTAAATCCCTGCGAGGATCATCCCTACACCCAGACAACCGCTCGCAAATAACATTGTCATTGCAAACGACGATCCGGTATCAACATACTCTTTGCCGAATGTTTCAAACGGATTTCGTACGAGTTTTGGTGCTCCCAAATACTACATTGCAGTAATCGCTGCACACATCACGAGCAACCCACCAACGACAATCATTGTCACTGCGACTGGTGTGGGGACACGTGGAATCAGCCACGATTGTTTGCTCGATCTCATTTGTATGCCCGATCTCATTTGTATGCCCTCCCACCGGATTCACGCACCGTCTCCGTTACTTCAGCGCCTCGCTGCCGGCGATTAGCTCGCTGATTTCCTTCGTGATGTTCGCCTGTCGCGTTCGGTTGTAGACGCGCGAAATATCCTTGATGAGGTCGCCTGCGTTTTCGGTGGCGGCCTTCATGGCGACGCGGCGGGCGATCTGCTCGCTGACGGCGGCATCGAGGAAGCACTTGAACAATCGCACCTTGAACGCGACGGGCACCAGCTCGCTGAGGATCTCGCCGGCGTTCGGCAGGAATTCGTAATCGGCTTTCGGGCCAGTCGTTTCCTTGGCACCGACGCTACTCAACGGCAGCAACTTCTCGACCACGGGCGTTTGGCGCGAGATCGTCTGGAACTTCTGGTAGCAAACGTAGATTTCATCGACTTGCCCGGAGACGAACATGTCGATGTAGCGGGTTGCGACTTCGTCGACTTGCTCGAAGGCGGGCTTGTCTTCGAAGTGCTGGTAGGTGTTGGTGGCGGGGATGCCCTGGAACTTGAAGAACGTGATGCCGCGACGCCCGGAGATGTCGAGTTCGACCGGTATTCCGTCGGCTTTCAGTTGGCGAATCTTGATCATCGCCTCGCGGAGAACGCCGCCGTTGTAGCCACCGCACAAGCCGCGGTTCGAGGTACAAACGAGGAACAGCACCTTCTTCACGGTCGCCCGCACGGCCAACAGCGGGTGCGAGACTTCGCCCGCATTCTGACTCAGGTCGGACGCCAATTCGGCGATCTTCTTCGTGTACGCTTCGGCTTCGGTCGCGCGGTCGAGCGCCTTCTTGAAGCGCGCGGTCGCGATCAGCTCCATCGTCTTGGTGATTTTGCGGATGTTCCGCACCGCCTTACGGCGTTTCACAAGGGCACGGAGATTGGCCATGAGGAAAGCCTTCGTCGTTCCGCTATCAGCTATCAGCTGTCAGCGGTCAGCTAGGAAAAAACCGAGACAAATACCGGTGCGTGCTATCGGACGAACTGCTGGCAATTCTCAGCGCGGCGGTTTAGCTGATAGCTGACCGCTGTAAGCTGATAGCTAAGGGGTTTAGCTGATAGCTGACCGCTGACTGCTGACCACTAAGCCTTAAACTGCGGCTGGAAGGCCGCGATTGCGCCGTCGAGCTTCTTGATGACCTCGTCGGTGAGCTTCTTTTCCTTGGCGAGCAAGTCTCGCACTTCGGGTTGTTGATCTTTCATGAACGTCAGGAACTGCTCTTCCCACGCGCTGACTTTCTTGCGCTCGACCTTGTCGAGGGCACCGCTGTTGCCCGCGTAGATGATCAAGATCTGCTCGGTGACCGTCAGCGGGCGGTAAGCTTTCTGCTTCAGAATCTCGACCATGCGGTAGCCGCGGTCGAGTTGCTGCTGCGTCACCTTGTCGAGTTCCGTACCGAGTTGCGCGAATGCCTCGAGTTCGCGGAAGGCGGCGAGCGTGAGTTTGAGGCCCCCGGCCACTCGCTTGTCCTTCATCGCGCTGATCTGTGCGTTACCGCCGACGCGGGAGACGGAAATCCCGACGTCCACGGCGGGCATCACGCCTGCGTTCTTCAGGTCGGGTTGCAGGTAGATCTGGCCATCGGTGATCGAAATCACGTTAGTCGGGATGTACGCAGAGACTTCGCCGTCGAGCGTCTCGATGATCGGTAACGCGGTGAGCGAACCACCCGAGGTGGCGACGCGACCGAGTTTGCAGCCCGCGAAGTGGCTCTTGATATCGTGCTCGGCCGTCTCTTTGCCGGTCGGGCCGAGGTACACGGCACCGGGCGATCCGGGCTTGCGGTTCTCGTGCGTATTGCTGGCGGAGTTGATGCCCCAGTCGTCGGTCACGCCTGCGGTCGGGGCGTCGGCCTTCAGAATCACGTAGCGTTCGGCGAGCTTCGCAGATCGCTCGAGCAAACGGCTGTGACAATAGAACACGTCGCCGGGGTAGGCTTCACGGCCGGGAGGGCGACGAACCAACAGCGACAACTGGCGGTACGAGGCGGCTTGTTTCGACAAGTCGTCGTACACGCAAAGTGTGTCTTTGCCTTCTTCGTACATGAAGTATTCGGCCATCGCGGTGCCGGAGTACGGTGCGATGTATTGGAGCGGGGCGGCATCGGCGGACGACGCCACGACGACGATCGTGTATTCGAGTGCGCCGAGTTCGCGGAGCTTCTCGACGACACCGGCGACCTTCGATTCCATCTGGCCGCAGGCGACGTAGACGCAGATCACGCCTTCGCCTTTTTGCGCCAGAATCGCGTCGATGGCGATCTGCGTTTTGCCGGTCTTGCGGTCGCCGATGATGAGTTCGCGCTGGCCGCGGCCGATCGGCGTCATGGCGTCGATCGCCTTGATCCCGGTCTGGAGTGGCGTCTTCACCGGTTGTCGGTCGACGATACCGGGGGCCACCGATTCGACGGGCCGACGCTTGTCGGTAATGATCGGGCCTTTGCCGTCGATCGGGTTGCCGAGCGGGTCGACGACGCGGCCGATCATGGCCGGGCCGACGGGCACCGAAAGGAGTTGCCCGGTGGTGCGGACCTCCATCCCTTCGCGAACCTTGAGGTAGTTCCCGAGGATGATGACCGACACGGAATTTTCTTCGAGGTTGAAGGCGAGGCCTTTCACCCCGGCTTCCGGGAAGTCGATCATCTCGCCGGTCATAACGCCGGCGAGACCGTAGCAACGGGCAATGCCGTCGCCGATCTCGAGAACCTGTCCGACCTCGCGAGACTCGACCTTGCGGTCGTAGCTTCCGATTTGGTCGGCCAGAACGCTGACGATTTCGTCGGCTTTAATTTTTAAGGACATAACTCGTGCCCCCGTCCATCAGTTGTGCGCGGATCGACTGGAGTCGGGTCCGAACGGACATATCGTACACCCGGTCGCCGATCTGGATAACGAGCCCGCCGAGGAGTTCGGGATCGACTTTGACGTCGAGTACCGGCTCCCCTTTGAGCTGCGCCGCCAGGGTAGATTTCAAATGTTCGCGTTGGCCGTCGTCGAGTGGCGAAGCGGACTTCACCAGTACGCGGATCAGGCCCGATTGCTGTTCGCGCAACCGTTGGTAGGCGGCGCGGACCGAGCGAATCTGCCCGAGCCGGCCGTTCTTGTTCAGCACGCCGATGAGGGCGCGAACCAGGTTCGAGGAACGGCCCGCGAAGGCACGCTCCAGCACCGGTTCTTTCTGGCGGCGACTGATGACCGGGCTGCGAAGGTAGGCGTCGATGTTCGGGTGCGAATTGAGGACATCGCGAACCACTGCATCGAGTTCCGTACCGACGAGATCGACCTCGTTCGCCTTCTTGGCCTCCTGCATCAACGCTTCCGCGTAGACGCGGGAGAGTCGGTCCTTGCCGGCACCGGCATCGAGAACCGCATCGTTCGTATCGGCCATCGCACGCCTCCGCGGTTTTGTAGCTGGGGTCTGTGACCCCGGTTTTTGTAGAACCGGCCTCACTACATGATTGACCCCGGTTTTTGTAGAACCGGCCTCACAGAGGCCGGCTACACGATTGACCCCGGTTTTTGTAGAACCGGCCTCACAGAGGCCGGCTACACGATTGACCCCGGTAATTAGTTCCGCGAGGCGGTTTTGAGTTCCGCGAGCGATTCATCGACGAGCCGACGGTGATCGTCGGCGGTCATGTTGCGCCGCACGGCTTTGCTCGACATTAATGCCGCAAGATCGACCGATTTAATGTAAATCTCTTGCAGCGCGACTTCTTTCGCGGTTTCGATTTCCCGCTTCGCTTTTTCGCGTTCGGCTTGGGCTTCCTTCTGACCGATTTCCCGTTCCTTCACGCGAAGTGCATCCGCATCGCGGCGGGCTTCTTCGAGCATCGCCCGAACCTTGTCGTTCGCGGTCGCAAACTCGGCTTGCAGCTTGGCGTGCATCTCTTCGGCTTCGCGTTTCGCCTTATCGGCGGCATCCTTCACCGCAGACAGCATCTCTTCGCGCTTCTGCAAGCCCGCGGAGATGTTCGGCCATGCGAACTTGTAAAGGATCAGGAACAGCAACAAGAACACGACGAGCGTGTAAATGGTGAGATCCCAACGCTTCGGGAAGTCGATGAACGCGGTCGGGTCTTTCTCGTGGCCCGCATCGGCCGTCTTCGCGACTTCACCCGTCGCGGCCTTCACTGCTGCGGCTTTCGCCGAAGGTGCCGCAACGAATAGCGCCCCCACGCTCACCGCGAGTAGCACAAGTAGGCATCGAGTCAACATGCGTCGCACCTCGGTGAACGGGTAACCAGCCCCAATTACTTCGTATCGACGAAGATGGTGACGAGGCAAAGGATCAGCGAGAGAATCCCGGCTCCTTCGACCAGACCACCGACGATCAACATGGCGGTTTGGATCGTGCCCGCTTGTTCGGGCTGACGGGCGATCCCACTCATCGCGGCGTTGCCGATGAGGCCGAGGCCGATACCGATACCGACGACGCTCAGGCCCATGCCGATCGCGGCTGCGCCACCCGCGCCGGCAGCGAACGCGAAGTTCGACGAACAGAGAACCAGAAGCAGAGCACCGACGAGAGGCAGAATGCGACGTTGCATGACTCGTACGTCCTTTCGGGGAAACGGTTGGGGTCTTAAAAGTTAGTGGGCCGGGTGTTTCGCCAACCCGATGAAGATCGAGGTCAGCAGCGTAAACACGAACGCTTGCAATCCGGCAACGAACAGTTCGAGGCAACTCAGCGCCACCGAAAGCAAGATGCTCACCGGTGCGATCACGTAATACAACCAGCCTGGCGACTCGTGCAAATAACCGCCCATCGGGTCGGAAATCGGACGCGACACATACTGGATGAAGAACAGGATCATGAACAGGGCCGTGTGCCCCGCCAACATATTCGCGAATAGACGAATGGCCAACACCGCGAGGCGAATGAACGCCGTCGCGTATTCGAGCATCGCCATGCCGATCGTAATCAGCAAGCCCATAAACTTAATCGCGGGGCCACCTTCGAGGTGCAGGTGCGGAATGAACGAGAGCATATACTTCTTGAAGCCCATCTCCTGGATACCCGAGACGTGAATCACCACGAAACTACACAAGGCTAAGGCAAACGTGACGGCAATACTCGCCGTCGCCGAGCCGAGAAACGGGATCATTCCGAGCAGGTTCGTCAGGAAAATAAACAGGAAGATCGTCGTTAGGAACGGCACGTACTTGTCGGCTTCGTCGTTGAGGCCCGGCTTCGCGATCTTTTCGCGAACGAAGTACAGTAGCGATTCCAGCAGGTTCCACATCTTGCCGCGCGGGTTCTCGCCGGTCGCCATCTTGCGACCGATCCAGATCATCGCGACGGCGACGATCGTGGCCGCGAGTGCGAGGAACACGTGGAACTTCGTGATCTGGTAGCCCGCAATCGCGGGCAGGTGAATGCCGAGGTTCAGCGATTCAAAAATCTCGATGCCCGGCCCATCGATGACGTGATGAAACGGATCGATATCCAACGGCTTGCCAGCAGCGGCAGGTGCGGACATACTTCGCGTCACCCTTTCCCGACCGCCGACGCCGCACCAACCCAACCGGGCTTCGCCAAAACGAAGACCTCGGCAGCCAGTGTGGAGAGGTAGGCCGCTAGAACCCAGAACCAGAAAACCACGCCATCTGCATGAATCGTATCGAAACCGAGATACACCGCACAACCGCCAGCAATCGCCACGGTGAACCGCATGAGCATCCCAGCTAACATTCCAATCGCAGCCCGTTTCGGGTGATCCTTCGCCATCCGGCGGATCAGCCACAGAGACAACGCCGCGACCGGCAGGCACAACATCACAGCAATACCAGCATTTCGCAGGTGTTTCGCGTCGTCAGTTGCCAACGACACACACCCGGCGACCGCAAGCAAAAGCAAACTCGGAGTCGCCAGCCACACCCATTCTTTGCGGGTCGTATTGGCTCTCACGGCTTTTTCGCCACAAATTTCATCAGGTGCCAAAACGCCGCAATCACGCCTAATGGTGCCAGAATCAGCGTCGCCCACGGGATCGAGTGGATCGTACCGAGGGCAAAGTCAATCGCAACACCCACCAGTGCGAAACCGGAAATCTCCGACCCGAAAACGAGCAAGCCCATCTGGGGGGACAACGGTCGCGGTGGGGGTGAGTCACTCATATTTCATTCGATGATGAGTATTGTGCGAGGGCATGAAAGAACGTCAACGGCAGGTTGTGAAAATTTTCACAAGGAGTCGGCAATCGGCGTTTAGCCGCGACGCGCAGCCTTCGTAGCGGAGCGAGTGCGCGACCTGCAAATCCTCTGCGTCGGCGAATCACGCGATGGCCTCTTTCCACTTCTTGACGCGCAGCGGGTCGATTTCGCCGTCGCGCAGGCCCGCCATGCAGACGGCTCCGCGGACGGCGTACCACGTCGGTTTCACGGCCTTCAACGCCTTCAAGTTCTCGAACTTCAACGAGCCGCCGATGGCCACGGGGACGCCGCTCGCTTGTAGTGTCGTCACCAGTTCGGCGATCTCATCCACGTCGAGGAAGTTGAGCAGGTTCTTGCTGTCTTTCACGTAGGTGTCGAGCAAAAACGCTTTGAAGCGGAACCGTTTGGCGAACTTCGCGACTTCGTCGGGCGGCACCGATTTGGCGCGTTGCCAGTCGGCGTATGCGACCGCAACGACTTCCGGACCGCGACGCACTTGGCGACGCACATCGAGCAAATCTTCGCCCCAACCGGGCGTGTGCGTGTACCCGGCGAGTCCCCATTTGATGTAATCGAGCTTGAGTTGGAGGTGCCAGTGCGCTTCGGTGAGAATCGCCGGGTGCCATTCGCCGAACGCGGCACTGACGGGCACTTGCCCCGCCACAGCATCGACGACGGCAGCGACGACTTCCGCTTCGGCCATGCCGAGCGCGCCCTTCGATGGTTCCTTGATATCGATGAGGTCCGCACCGGCCGCAATGGCGACGAGCGCTTCCTCGGCGTTGCGGACGCTGACGAGTAACTGGTTGCTTCCGTGCTTCATGGCAAGGGTTCTTCGTATTCGGGAGGTCGAACGACGATCCGTATTTGCGGCGTTGGCACGGGTCGTTCGATGGCCGCGATCGGGACAATCGAGAGCGGGAAAAAGAGCGTTTTTCCCGCGTAAGGTTGAAAGGGCACCGGTCGTGCGGCGTCGAACCGGAAGCCGTACATCTGCGGCGGCTGGAACCATTCGCGTGCGTTCGAGTGAAACTCGCAATCGCGCGCGAACGGCTCTATCGCTGGGTACACTATGCAGTCTATCAGGTCGGCCACCCCTATCAGCCCCCCGATCCGGCTGGCGGCAATCATGAGGTCCGGGGTGTTCACGTGCGCCCACGCTTCCGGGCGCGGGTCGGGCAGCTTGCTGGCGTGAATCCAGATCGGGCCGCGCCGTTGCGTGCTCCACGTGCGGACTTCGATCGTCTTGCGGCCTGCCACGATCAGCGCCGCCCACGGTTGCCGAATCGATAGCGCGTATGCGACATCCGCCATAGCTTGTGCATCCTTCCAGTTCGCGTCTGCGGGGAATTTTACTCCGGGAACGAACGTCGGGTGCGTTTTCCGCTCGCGCGGCGAAATTATCGGATGAGCGGAACACGTGCGCTTTGCAAAACATCGGATGTCGAACTAGATACCCGTAACGATTGTGACTGGCGACGATTCGCCAACGGTGTTTCTTGCAGCGTATTAAATTCGGACGCGCCTGATGCCTGCTCCCTTAGCCACACACCAAGAACCGATACCTGGCTATCGACTGATCGAGCGGCTCGGTCGTGGCGGGTTCGGCGAAGTGTGGAAGGTCGAAGCGCCGGGCGGGTTGATGAAGGCGATCAAGTTCGTTTTCGGCGACCTGAACGATTCCGACGACGAGAACATCCGCGCGGCCGAGCAAGAAAAAAAGGCGATGGAGCGGGTGAAGACGATTCGCCACCCGTACATTCTTTCGCTGGAACGCTACGACATCATCGACGGTCAGTTGATGATCGTGATGGAACTCGCGGACTGCAACTTGTGGGATCGCTTCCGCGAGTGCCGCGGACTGGGAATGGTCGGCGTGCCGCGTGAAGAGCTTTTGCGCTACATGGAAGAGGCCGCCGAAGCGCTCGATCTGATGAACGACAAGTATCGCATTCAGCACCTCGATGTGAAACCTCAGAATCTGTTTTTGGTCAGTAATCACGTCAAAGTCGCCGACTTCGGCCTGGCGAAGATGTTCGATGGTTACCGGGGAACGATCACCGGCGGCGTGACTCCGGTCTACGCTGGCCCGGAAACATTTGAAGGCTACGTCAGCCGGTTTACCGATCAGTACAGCCTCGCAATCGTGTTTCAGGAACTGCTAACGGGCACGCGGCCGTTTAACGGAAGCAACACGAAACAGCTCGTGATGCAGCACCTAAACGGCGTACCGGACCTCGATGCGTTGCCCCCGGCGGATCGTCCCCACATCGCGAGATCGTTGGCGAAGAAACCCGACGAGCGTTGGCCGAGTTGCACGGAACTGATTCGCGCATTGCGTCATTCGACGGCGACCGACAAAACGCCGACGCCACCGCGTACGCCGATGCCCGCCGCACCGCGCCCACCGGTCGCGGAACTCGGCCATCCGCGTCCGCGACCGGTGGTGTCGCAGGTCACGCCGATCCGTGGCCCCGCGAGCCGCACGCCGCATCCGCACAATACAACGGGCCGCCTCGGTTCGACCCAATTGGTGACGCCGCAGGCCGCGAATGCCAACACGCTCCCGAACGGACCGCCGCAAAATCTGACGATTACGCTGCAACGGCCCGTCGTCGTGCAGACGGCGAAGATGAACAGCCTCGGGTTGGCCCCTCCGGTGCGCGAAGAAAACGGCGTGATATTACCCGCGTTAATCGTCGGTCTCGGCCACTCGGGAATGCTTGCGATTCGCGTGTTGAAGCGGATGATCCGCGAGCGATTCGGCCCCGAACCGTTGCCGCACATTCGCTTCCTGGCGATCGATACCGATCCCGAATCGGCGAGTTTGGCCGGATCGGGTAAGTTCGCGGGCGACCCGCTCAGTGCAACGGAAATCGTCACCGCACGATTGAACCGCTCCACTCACTACCTTCAGCGCGATGGCATCCCGCCGGTCGAGCAATGGCTGCCGCCGGGCATCTTGTACAAGTTGCCTCGCGACCCGGCCGCGGCTTCGGGCGTACGCGCATATGGCCGCCTTGCACTCGTCGACAATTACCGGATGATCTCGCAGCGCATCCGCAGCGAGATCGAGACGTTCCTTTCCGACGAGCCAATCGACAAAGCGGTATCGCGCACGGGCCTCGGCATGGCGAGCAATCGGGCGCGAGCGTACGTGGTTGCGGGGACGGCGGGGGGCACCGGTGGCGGCATGTTCCTCGACCTCGCGTACATCATCAAAAACGAATTCCGACAGATCGGCTACGTGCGGCCAGAAACGGTCGGCGTGCTACTCGTCCCACCAGCGGATCGCACCGTAGCCAAGGGGCAATCGCTCGCGAATACGTTCGGTGCGCTTACGGAACTGCATCACTTCCATCAGGGTCGTTCGCGGTACACCGTTCGCTTCGATAATGCCGAGCCATCGATTACCGATGGCGACGGCCCGTTCAGCCGATGCGGCCTCGTCCAGTGCGGAAATCGAGACACGCCGACCGAGCAATCCAAGACAGCCGGGCTGATCGCTCGCACACTCTATCTCGATCTGTTCACGACCACGGGCCGCACGATCGATTCGATTCGCAAGGAAGCGTTCGACCTGAACCGCGAAGGCGTCTCCGTGGTGCAATCGACGGGCGTTTACCGCATCAACTGGCCGCGGACCGAACTGCTGGCGACCTCGACGCGGAGTTTCGCACAGCGTCTGATTCAGCGTTGGACGGCGAAAGACGCTTCCCACTTGCGCGAACCGATTCAAACGTGGCTAGACGACCAATGGCAGAAGCGGAACCTCGAACTCGAAGTGGTGGTCGGTGGATTCGAGAAAGCGATTAAAGACGCGCTGCGAGAAGAGCCGGATCGCGTGTTTCATGCGTTCGTCGATCCTCTGCGTCAGCGCACGCCGGGTGCGGCGCGTTTCGATGCGGAGGCGGCCGTTGCCGTGCTCGAACAGATACTGAACGTGGTGGGCAAGCCGGAACACGAAAGCGACAAGGTCGGCACGCTGAAGGCCGTGCTCGACCGACGCGGCAAGACTCTCGCGACCGAGGCGGAAGGGCATCTTTCGGCAATGGCGGTTTCGTTCATCGAACAACCGCAGTACCGCATGCCCGGTACCGAAGAAGTGCTTTCGCAGATTACCGAACGTCTCAAGCGAACCATCGATGGACTGACGGGCGTGCGGACCGGTCTCGTTCGCGAAGTCTGGGACACATACTCGCGAATCTTCCCCGTGATCGGTAACTTGTCCGGTGGTCTGGGCATGATCGGTACGCGGAAAGCGACCGTCACCAGCGAGTTGTTCGACTTATTCCAGTCGTACCCGACCAAGCGGCTAAAGTTACTAGTTCTCGATGCCACGCTCGCGATTTATCGTTCGCTGTTATCGTCGGTCCCAGAGTACACGCGCGAAGTCGGGATGTGTCGCGCACGCCTCGTGGAAATCTCGCAGTCGTTCGCCCCTACCGAGAAGCCGATCCCGTTCCACTCCGGCCCCGGTCGGATGATCCTCCCGCAAGGCGTCGAAGGCGTCGATGGGGCCGCCGATCAATTCCTCGCGTCGTTGTCGTCGAAGGAGATTCTCGACTTCGATAGCGGGTTACAGCAAGAAATTGCGAAGCGGTTTCGCAGCCTCGTCAACGTGTGTGTGAAACCGGAATATGCGCCGTCATTCGCGACGTTGCTCATGACGCAATCGCACGCCTTCCTCGACATGCGTCTCGAACGATCCGACCCTGCTGCCGTGCTCTTCCGTAGCCGCGACGTGGGGCCAGGCACCGACAAAATGCTGATTCAAGCGTTTGAAGGTGCCGCACCGGACCTGACGAGCGTATCGGGAAAGCCGCAGATGGAAGCGACGATCCTCGCCTGCCCGCTCGGACCGAACGGCGACCGCTTCCGCGATTTAGTCGAAGCGACATTGCCGGGCATCGGGTTCATACCCGCCGTGCTCTCAGACGACATCGCGTTCATTCGCGAGTATCCGCTGTTGCCGCTGAATGAAGTGCCGCAGCTTGCGGGACATGCACGCGAAGCGTACGCGGCGCAACTGGCGGCAGAGAACTCGCCGCACACCCGAACCGATATTACCTGGCCGAGCGTCGGCACCCCGTAACCCGTATCCTTCCGTTGTCCCCATACTGTTCAGAGGCAGATCATGTCCGTTCGATTCGATGCCGATTGCGAGCCGGTGCCCGGCTATCGGCTCATCGGCCGAATCGGGAGCGGCGGCTTCGGCGAAGTCTGGAAATGCGAAGCGCCGGGCGGCATCTTCAAAGCCGTCAAGATCATCCACGGCGACTTGCGCAGCAAGGATAACGACCTCGTACGTTATGCCGAACAGGAACTCAAATCGCTGAAGCGCGTCAAGTCCGTCCGCCATCCGTTCTTGCTGGCGCTAGATCGCTACGACATCATCGAAGGCCGGCTCCTGATCGTGATGGAACTCGCCGATTGCAACCTCTGGGAGCGATTTCGCGAGTATCGTCTGAAAGGGCAACTCGGCATCCCGCGCGAAGAATTACTCACGTACATGTCGGAGACGGCGGAAGTGCTCGACCTCATGAACGTCGAGCACGGCCTCATGCACCTGGACATCAAACCGCAAAATATCTTCCTCCAGTACAACCACGTCAAGGTCGGCGACTTCGGCCAAGTCAAAGACCTCGAAGGCATGTTCGCGGAAGTCACCGGCGGCATCACGCCCGTGTACGCGGCCCCCGAAACCTTCGATGGCGTCGCTAGCCGGTATTGCGATCAATACAGCCTCGCCTGCGTCTATCAGGAACTGCTCACGGGGCAGAGGCCGTTCGACGGCTCGAGTATGCAGCAGTTGCTCATGCAGCATCTGACGGCCCCGCCGAACCTCGCGCCCTCGCCCCCCGGCGACCGCATCGCACTCCGGAAAGCTCTCGCCAAAAAGTCCGATGAGCGCTTCCCGAACTGCTTCGAGTTCGTGAAAGCGCTTCGGAACCCACCCGATAGTACGTCGATCGTCATCGCCGAATCGGAAGTCGTGGCCACGTCCGGCGCAGAGCGGCTATCCGAGTTGCTGATCGGTGGCTCGTCGCTCCATCGTGTGCGAACGAGCGACTCGAACACCTACGCGACCACGCCTGGCTCGAAGGCGATGTCCGGGTCGGACTTCATGCGGACCGACACGCCGATGCCGCGGGCCGTTTCCGCAACGGAATCGGCACGTATCGCCCCGCCCGAACAAACGGGTCACGGGCCGATCCGCCCGACGCTGATTATCGGCTTGGGGCAGACGGGCTTGGAGGTGCTGCAACGGGTGCGGAAGGAAACCGCACAACGCTACGGCTCCGCGCAGAACACGCCGTGCCTGCGCACGCTGTTCATCGATACCGACCCGGATACGCTCGAAGCGGCGACCGCCGAACGCCAAGGCGGCTTGCCCGCGTTACGCCAGGAGGAAGTCTTCGCCGCCAAGCTGAATCGACCCGCGTATTACATGAAAGCCCGCGCCAATGGGCGCTCGCTCGTCGAAGGCTGGTTCGATTCGCAACTGCTCCACCGCTTACCGCGCACACCCGTGACGATGGGTTTGCGCACGCTCGGTCGACTCGCGTTTTGCGATCACCAACGCGCACTCTTGCAGCGGATTACCGAGGAACTCGAACTCGCGACGAGCGAAGAATCGCTGGTTCAGACGCTCGCGAATACCGGCCTCGAACTGCACACGAACCGGCCGCACGTTTACCTCGTCGCCGGTTTAGCAGGTGGCACGGGTGGCGGGATGTTCCTCGATTTAGCCTACGCCGTCAGGGCGCGGCTCAAGCTCATCGGCTACACGCCCGAAATCACCGGCGTGTTCCTCGTGCCGCCGGACGAAAACACCGACGCGCTCGATCCGCAGTGTCGTGCGAATACGTACGCCTCGCTGACCGAGTTGAACCACTATTCGCGGATGGGGGCGACGTTTCAGGCGGTCTACGACGATGGGGCCAGCGTGTACGAAACCGAACCGCCGTTCACCGACATCGTGATGCTGCCCGCGCCGCCGCCGACGATTTCGACGAACACCCCGGCCGGTTCGCACACGCCGAGTACGCCGTTAAATACCCGCCGCGGCACGCCGACGGGCACGAGCTACCAGACGCGGCTGGCTCGCGACAGCGGTAGTAAATTGAAGCCCGGATCGCGAACGATGCCGAACCAAAATCGCCCCGAAGCTGCGGAGGGGAATGCGTTCGATACCGCCGCGGCTTGGCTGCGTTTGAAAATGCTCAGCCCGTTCGGGCGCGTGTCCGATGCGTCGCGCCCGGTGGCGACCGTCGTCACTGCCGGCGTGGCCGTGCGGGCGATCGGACTTTCCCGCTACGATTGGCCGCGATGGGAGATCGTCGATCGCACCGCCCGCGTACTCGGCGGCGTCGTCGTCGATCACTGGATTTCGCACGATTTCAGCCGGTCCCGCGAACGGATTCCCCTCTGGGTCCAAGAGACGATGGCGAACGCACGGCTGACGGGCGATGCCCTCATGTCCGACCTTAACGCCGCCGTCATCGAAACCTCGGCGGAACCGATGGAGACCTCGTTGAGGCGTGCCACGGAATTGCTGCAACCGAAA
The DNA here is from genome assembly GCA_043757025.1 of Limnoglobus sp. Taxonomy (GTDB): domain Bacteria; phylum Planctomycetota; class Planctomycetia; order Gemmatales; family Gemmataceae; genus Limnoglobus. The sequence goes on along the minus strand of JAYVQG010000225.1, from coordinate 2,304 downwards.
GGCTGGCTGACGCGCACGCCCGATGCGAACCGGATCCTACAAGCCGTCGAAGAAGTCAATCGACTGATCGGGACGCCAGGAACTAACCGCACCCCGGCTAACATCGAAGACGCGATCCGAAACCGTGCGAGCGAAGTCGTCGCCCACGTCGTCCCGATACTTCACGATGCCGTACATGCACTCGTCGACGATCCGAAGTTCCGACTGGCGGGCGCGGAAGAAGCGATCCAGCAGATCAACGCCTACTTCGTCGATCAGAAGTTACGCAGCGAACAAAGCATTCACGAGTCCGAACGGACGGCACAAATGGGGTACGATCTCCTCATGGCATACGTTCACCCGCAGCGAGGGTCGAAGAAAGCTAGCGCGTCCGAACTCGGCGATGCCCTTCGCACGTACCCGATTGCCCATTATCGCACGATCCTCAATCGGCGAATCCATCGCGTGTTCGATCACCTGCGAACGGTATTCGGCGAACTCGGTGCGGAGATCGCCGCGTGTCGCCAACGCATTCAATCACTGCAAGTGGCCTTCATGGCCGATCTCGATCAGCCGACGCCGTCAATCGGGCCGAGGCAAGTCACTCCCGTCGGTTGCGCGACCGTCGATGAGGCTTCGCAGCAGTTCTTGAAAATCCTCAACGACGACGATCTGCACGAAGCGGAGCTTTGGATTCAGAACGGCATCGAACGCGACTTCGGCGGCCTCTATCAAGCCTGTTTGAATTCGGGCGACGGCCCGACTGAGATCATGCGCGTCCTTCGCGAACAGTGTCGATTGTTCTTGAACGCCCGCCTCGGCGAGACCGACCTGACGGCGATGTTTGCCGCCAAGTTCGGCACGCATGCGAATGTCGTGCGTGCGTTTGTCGACGCCTATCGCGATGCCGCGCCCGGCGTCGTCGGCAATGGCCCCTGGGCCAAACCGAGCCTCACCGTGCTGGGCACCCCAGCGGGCGAAGCGGGCGAATCGTTCCGCCAATGTGCCGACGAGGCGTTCCCCATCAACGACCGCACCGCCTTCGCCGACACCGCCGATGAAGTCGCGATCTACCGCGAATATCCGTACGTCCCGCTGAATACATTGCCGCAGTTCGGCCACACCTGGGCCGCCGCCTACCGCACCGCCTGGGAAACCACGCAATGCACCCCGCACATCCGCACCGACATCACCGAATGGGCCGCCGTGGATGCGGATTGAGCGTTCAGCAGTCAGCAGTCAGCCAAGAGCGTTCAGCAGTCAGCGATCAGCCAAGAGTCTGGCTTACCGTCGACTGGAGTTTACTGTAAGTTGTTCCTGCTTCGCTGAAAGCTGAAAGCTGCTGATCGCTGAAAGCTGCTGACTGCTGAAAGCTGCTGAAAGCTAAAAGCGGAAAGCGGAAAGCTCCGAAATGAACTACCAAGTCGCACTCGATACGTTTCACGGCCCGCTCGATTTGCTCTTGTACCTCGTCAAGCGCAACGAGGTGGACATTCACAGCCTTTCACTCGCGCGGCTGGCCGATCAATTCCTCGAATATCTCAGTGTCATTCAAACGCTCGATGTCGAACTGGCCGGGGATTTCCTCGTGCTCGCTGCCACGCTCATGGAGTGGAAGAGTCAATCGCTGTTGCCCGTCGAAAGAGTGGCCGAGGCAGCCGACGGCCCCGATCCGCGGCGACAGTTAGTGAAGCAACTGCTCGAGTATCGCAAGTACAAAGATGCCGCCGCGGCTCTAGAATTGCAGGCCGAAACGCACAGTACGCGGTTGCCGCGCCACCCGCCCACGACCGATGAACCCGCCCTCGTCGGTCCGACGCCGTTGCGGCCAGTCGAACTCTGGGATTTGGTCAGCGCCTTCGCACGCCTGATGCGCGAAACCAAGGCTCCCGACGAAAAAACGATCGTCATCGACGACACGCCGCAAGAGGTTTACGAACGGCAAATCCTCGAAAAAGTCCGCGCCGCAGGTCGAATCTCGTTCGCCGACGTCTTCACGCCGCCGTACTTCCGCTCAAAGCTCATCGGCCTGTTTCTGGCCGTATTAGAGTTAATCAAACGCCGCGAGATCGAACTCGAACAGGCCGAGCCATTCGCTGAAATCTGGCTGATTTTGAATACACTGAACCGCGCCGCGTAGCGAAACGGGGAGTGATCCGTATATGCCCGAAATTCTTGCGTCGACCTTTGTCCTGGCCGTGAACGATCTCGAAGCTTCGAAGAGGTTCTAGAGCATTTTGGATTTCCCTCTTGCGCGTTGAGCGGAGGCATGAGATATTTGCAGCTTTCCCCTTGCGGAGCTTGCCATGCGTGCCTTCTCGCTCG
>JAYVQG010000224.1:0-1690 GCA_043757025.1 Limnoglobus sp. | reverse complement strand
GACTTACGTCCGATTTCGCCCAATTCCAATCACGCCGGAACCAAATTTTTAGTGGTCTTATTTGGCAAAACTGCAACCGGGTTTTGAACCGTGCCGTAATTTTGGCGCATCGCAGCGAGATTCACGCCGAACTAATTATTCTGCAACGCTCTGCGCAATTTGATTCGACATTCATCGTCATGTCAAGCTTATTTTGTGCTAAAATGCCAGATGACACAATAACACCGAAGATTCCTATCGGCTCCGCCGATAAAACGACAGTGGCACTACGGTTGCGGGATTCGACCCGACATCAAACCCGGTGTCAACGCACTTTTCTGCTCGAATGACAAGATTTCACGACGAGTACGTCCGCCGCGCCGACGAAGTGAAGGCCGCAAAAGACCCCGTGCTGAAATGGGTCGCGAAGGCGTAAGCCTTGGTTTCGGCACTCCTACCGGCTTCGCCGATAGAACGGCAACGGCACGACCGTTGCGGGAATCGATGTGCCGCGGACGTCGATTGCGAGTGCGGTTCCGTGGGCGCTGAATTGCGGGGCGACGTAACCCATCGCGATCGATTTCTCGAGGCCGGGCACGTAGCTTCCGCTGGTGACGGTGCCGATGGGCGTGGTGCTTTTCAGGATGGTCGAACCTTCGCGGGCGGCGCGTTTGCCGTCGAATTCGAGGCCGATGCGGATCGGGCGTGCGGGGTCGGCGGCGCGAATCGCATCGCGGCCGATGAAGTCGCCTTTGTCCAGTTTCACCGCCCAACCGAGGCCCGCTTGCACGGGGTAGAGTGCGTCGTTGAGTTCGTGGCCGTATAGCGGCATCGCGGCTTCGAGGCGTAGCGTGTCGCGGGCACCCAAGCCGCACGGCACCGCACCGAGATTAATCAAATCGTCCCAAAGTGACACCGCATTGTCGTTCGGCACGACGAGTTCAAAACCATCTTCGCCCGTGTAACCCGTCCGGCCAACCACGCACGGCAACCCGCGATACGGCACGACTCGGCCGTAATAATTCTTGAGCGCCGTCACGCTGGGCGGAAACAGTTCGCCGACCTTCGCGACGGCGTGCGGGCCTTGGACCGCGATCATCGTCGTGTCGGTCGTATGATCGAGGACCGTGGCATTTCCCGCGTGTTGGCGGAACCACGCCACGATCTTGTCGCGATTGCTGGCGTTCGCGCAAACGCCGAAATGATCGGCGTACCGCGTCACCAAAACATCGTCCAACATGCCGCCGCGTTCGTTGCAAACGAGTGCGTAACGCACCTGCCCGACGCTCATGGTGCCGATGGCGTTGGTCGTCGTCGTTTCGAGTAATGTCAGCGCACCGTCACCGTGGATGCTGAGGCGGCCCATGTGGGAAATATCGAACAACCCCACGCCCCCGCGAACCGCTTTGTGCTCGGGAATGACGCCCGCATATTGCACCGGCATCGACCACCCGGCAAACGGCACCATCCGCGCGCCGTGCGAAACGTGCCAATCGAACAACGGTGTGCGCAAATCGGACATGCAAAATCTCGTAAGTAGGTATACCGACATTATCCGCGAGCCAGAACGCTTCGTCTACGCCACCCGTTTCTCGACACATGGCTGAAGTTTTCTCAGCAATTCCCGGTCGCGTGAAAACCCCTGCGAAATCCGCTCTTCTCGATCGCGACTTTCGTAAACTCACCTTGCCTCGCGCTTCTCCAGGCCCTC
>JAYVQG010000223.1:0-6522 GCA_043757025.1 Limnoglobus sp. | reverse complement strand
ACGACTTACGTCCGATTTCGCCCAATTCCAATCACGCCGGAACCAAATTTTTAGTGGTCTTATTTGGCAAAACTGCAACCGGGTTTTGAACCGTGCCGTTATTAAATTTCAGTTACTTACGTCGATTACGATCGGGCGGGACGCCGATCGTATGAGGAGCAGTTGCCTATTAGTTAGTAATAAGGGAGTTCGGAAGGTTTGTTTCGTTTAGTCGAAATGCCGCCGCGTGGGCAAGTGATAGACTTGTCACTCGGCTCCCGATTCGTAATTTTTGTGACACGATCCCCCGTTTCCGCTATCCGCGAGAAAGCCATCATGGCCACGACCCGAGGCGAGTTGTTTGCTGGCGTTACCGTTGCATTGGTCACGCCGTTTCGTAATGGCGACGTCGACTGGAACGACCTCGGCAAACTCGTCGATTGGCACGTAGAACAAGGCACCGATGGCCTCGTTCCGTGCGGCACCACGGGCGAATCGCCGACGCTCGATCACGACGAACACGAGAAGGTCGTCGCGTTCGTCTGCGAACGCGCACGCGGCAAGCTGAAGATTCTGGCGGGCACGGGTTCAAACAACACGCGGGAAGCGGTGCGGATGACGAAGGCCGCGAAGAAGGCGGGCGCGAACGGCTCGCTGCAAGTCGGGCCGTACTACAACAAGCCGACGCAAGACGGTTACTTCGCCCACTTCTGCGCGATCGCCGACGCGACCGATCTTCCAATCGTGCTGTACAACATTCCCGGCCGTACCGGTTCAAACATCGCACCCGAAACGATGGCGAAACTCGCCGAGAAGTGCCCAACGATCGTCGGCGTTAAGGAAGCCACCGGCTCGCTAGATCAGGCTTCGCAAGTCGCCGCCCTCACCGATCTGACGATCCTCAGCGGCGACGACAGCCTGACGCTCCCGCTAATGAGCATCGGCGGCAAAGGCGTCGTTTCGGTAGTCGGGAACATCGTGCCGCGCGACATAATGGCGATGGTGAAGGCGTACGCATCGGGCCAATTCGCCGAGGCACTCGCATTGCACCGCAAGCTCTTCCCACTCTGCCGCGACATGCTGAGTGTCGCCACGAATCCAATCCCGCTCAAAACCGCAATGAAACTCCTCGGCCGCGGCAACGGCGAACTCCGCCTCCCGATGGTGCCGATGGACGCCGCCGGCGAAGCGAAGGTGAAACAAACGCTAGTAAACTACGGACTGTTGAAGATGTAAAACGTCATCGGCGATCGACTCACAAAACGATCCACTGTTCACTCGCAACTTCTCGTTTTAAACGAGGAATCGTTGTGAGTGAACAGTGGATCGTTGTTGGTAAAGACCACGATCACTTTGCTACCTGCCCGATTCGCACGCAAATGCTGTGGCTTTCCTGGGCAGTATCCGCTATTATTCCTTTGTCATGCGTATTGCGTGGCGGCGTCCCTGCGGCTTCCTCTCCCGGAAGCGTGTTTGATGCCCAAGAATGAGTCAGTGGAAGCATCGAATCTAAACGGCGAGCCGTTGTCACCCGACATCATCGGGTCGTCCCCGGCGTTGCTCAGCGTCTACCGCCTCGTGCGGTTGGCGGCTCCGCGCGGTGCCACGATCTTGCTCATCGGCGAGACCGGCACCGGCAAGGAAGTCATCGCCAAGGCGATCCACAAACATAGCAAGCGCGCAGATGGTCCGTACATTCGCGTCAACTGTGGGGCACTTCACGAAAACTTGCTGGAAAGCGAACTGTTCGGGCACATCAAAGGTGCGTTCACGGGTGCAGTCGAGAACAAAACCGGACGGTTCGAGGCGGCACACGGCGGCACCATTTTCCTCGACGAAATCAACAGCATGACGCCGAAGCTTCAGGTGAAGCTACTGCGAGTTTTGCAAGAACGCGAGTTCGAGCGAGTCGGCGAAAGCAAGACGATCAAGGTCGATGTCCGCGTCATTGCGGCCACGAATGCAGCACTCGAAGATCTCGTCGAGCAGGGTCACTTTCGCGAAGACCTTTACTATCGGTTGAACGTCATCCCGGTCACGCTGCCATCGTTGCGCGAACGCCGCGAAGACATCGAACCGCTCGCTCGTTTCTTCATCAAACGCTACGCCGATCAGAACAAGCTCGTGCCGGTGCCAATGCTAACGAAAGAAGTCGTGGCGGCGCTACTGTCGCACGATTGGCCGGGCAACGTCCGCGAGTTGGAGAACACGATCGAGCGGTTGATCGTGCTCTCGGATAACGGCCACTTGTCGGCGGAGCATTTGCGACTCGATCGGCCGCGTGTGATATTGCGTTCGGCAAAAAGCACGGCGGGCGGAACGGATGTGCCGAGCCTGATTCGCGCCGTCGTACGGGCGGGTGTGCAATCGCCGTTGCCACAAGGCACGAAGCTATACGACTTCCTTGTGGGCGGGGTGGAACGCGAACTGATTTCGCAAGTGATGCGAATGTGCGGCGGCGTGAAAATCACCGCCGCGGATCGCCTCGGGATCAACCGCAACACGCTCCACAAAAAGATCGAAGAGATCGAGCGAGTCGAGCCACTCGACCCACCCGTCGAGAACGCCGAACCGGCAGCGTGAGCGTACGGTCAACCGCTGCCAACGCTTCCGATATGGGCAGTCGTTGCGATCCCTGGTGCGGCAGAGTAACAACTCGTTGGAGGATCGACCATGATTGCGAATACCGAACGAATCGCCGCGGCGGCCTTGGCACTTCCAGAGGATGACCGGTTGGAATTGACCGACCGTCTGATCGAGAGTCTAGACGGTCCGCCAGACGACGATGTCGAAAGGGCATGGCCGATGAGATTGCCCGCCGCCTGGAGGAAGTCCGCTCCGGTAAAGTGGTAACGGTTCTCTGGGAAGAGGTCTGGAAGCGACTTCAGGAAGACGCCGATGGCGACTATTGTTGACCTTACCGCCTTGTCTGCGTCGAAGAGCCGACTGCGTCTTGGTCGTAGCCGTCCTGAATACTGGCGACGACGAGTGTCTTAGACATCAATGCTATTTCCAATTACCCCACGAACACACCGCCGACGAAGTCGTCTTCAAAGGCGGCGACGTTCATAGACTCGGTCGGTTGACCTTCGGATGTCAGGTCGGATCCGCGGTAAACGATCACGCGAGCGTTCGTGCCGGGTGCGGTGCCAACGATGAGATCGTCCACGGAACTACCGGCGACGGGGCGAGTCGAGACGCGGACGCCGCCGCGCGATTCGATATCGCCGGCGAAGAAGTTCGCGAGGAACGTTTGCACGTTCGTCGCCAAATCGGTCCCGTTGAAGGCGATCACGCGCGGTCCACCACCGGAGCCGGCACCGGTAATTAGGTCGTCGCGGCCGTCGCCGTTCAAGTCGCCGACACTCACGAATGCACCATTTCGCAACGTGTCTTCAAACGCGAAGAAGTCGTTGAAGACCTTCGTCGGCGTACCGCCGACGAGGGATCGTCCGTCGAAGCCGGCGATGCGTGGGCCACCGCCGATCCCGGCCGCAACGATCAAGTCGATGCGACCGTCGGCGTTGAGGTCGCCTGCCGCGATGCGTGCGCCGCCTCGGAAATTCTCGTCGTCGATGCCGAAGAAATCGGCGATCACGCGATCGAAGTCCCCACGGCGGAACACGCGCACCCGTGGGCCGCCGCCTTCATCGGGCGAGACGATGAGATCGGCCACGCCATCGCCGTCGATGTCGCCCGTTGCCACGAATATCCCGCCGGTAAAAGTCGACTCGAACACCAGCGAGGAGCCGAGGACCGCACCCGTTTTGCCATCGTAAATCACCACTCGCGGCTCTGCATTCGGGCCTGAACCGGCGATCACTTCCGCGATGCCATCGCCGTTCAGGTCGCCGCTCGCCACGCGGGTTTCGTTCCCGAACGCGACGGATAATTGCGAGAGATCGTAAGTCGTAATCGTCAGGCCCGTCCTGGGGTCGATGGCACGGATCGACGCCGATCGCCCAGGGCCACTGCCGATCAACACTGGCGCAATCGGTGGTGGTGGCACGACGACGGGCGGCACGACGACTGGTGGTACAGTTACGGGTGGCACGACTACGGGTGGCGGTGGGGGCGGAACGGTGACGACGAAAGTCTCACTTGCGGTCAGCCCACCTCCGTCGGTCACGGTCAATACGATCGTCGTCGTGCCGAATCGGTCGGCGGCCGGCGAAACGGTCAACGTTCGGCTACTCGAAGTCCCACCGATAACAATTTGGGATACCGGCAATAACGTGGCGTTCGACGACGTTACCGAAATCGTCAGGCTCGATGCAGCGGATTCCGCATCGGAGATCGTGAAGTTAAACGGTCCGGCGATGGCCCCCTGCGCGATTGTTTTATCGGCGATCGCTTGAATGCTCGGTGCCGTATTCGGTGGAGGTGGTGGCGGAGGTGGCAGCACGAAAGTGGTACCGATATCATCGGTGTAAATCGCTTCGTACTGGCCGCCACCCGCAGGGGTTGAGATCGTGCGGATGCGATTGGTGTTGCCATCCGACCACTTGATGAAGTTGAGTGTATTCGTGCCCGATACGACGGTGAGCGGGGCACCGATTTGACGAAGGATACCGACGACGCCAACGAAGAGAGTGGGGGCCTGAATCGGCTGACCATCGACTGTCAGTAGCACCCCATCGGGCTGGCTGGAAAGGAACACTACGGCCGTTTGCGGTAGCACATCACGCGTGGCCGTTACGATATTTCCAAAGGAATCGACGACTTTCAGCGTGATGCGATAGAAGACGTCCGGTAAGGTGTATGGCGTCGTCGTTTCAATCGTGAACGTGCCCGCCTTCAACCCGGTCGTTTCGAGAATCACCGGTCGAACGGCCGCACCGGTAAAGTAATCGACGCGCCAGGTGAACGCCGAGCCGCCGAGCACGCCATCTTCGGGATCGGTAGCGCTACCGGAATACGTGATCGTCGTGCCGGCTGCGACCGTGGTGCCGACTGTCGGTGTGATAATGGAAATCGTCGGCACGAGGTTGGTCGTGACGGTCAGAACTGCCGAACGACTCGTCGCGCTGCCGTTGGTGTTCGTGGCGACCGAACGGAAGGTATCGCCATTATTCGCGAGTGCGGGATTCGTCAGCGTATACGATGCCGAGGTCGCACCGGGAATGTTGACGCCATTCCGCTGCCACTGGTAAGTCGGTGTCGGTGTGCCATCGGCGAGCGACACGAATGTGACAGGTTCGTTCGGTCGGGTGATCGCATCGAGAGGCTGCGTCTCAAATTCCGGGCTGAACACACGGCTGATGCGATAGATTTTACCCTCCCCCGCCCAGCCACTATAGCCGAGATCGAGGACGAGCAGATCGCCGTCGCGCGTCGTATCGAGATCGACGATGCGGAAATTCGTCAGATCACTGGCGAATAGCGTCGAGGTGTTGGTTGCTTCGTCGTACCTGCGAATCCAGCCATTCACGTAGTCGGCGTAGAAATAATCGCCCACGTACTCCGAGGGGAAACTCGCCGTCGTCGGGTTGTAGAACGTCCCGCCCGTAATCGCGAAGCCCGCGTTCGTGCCGCCCCCGTGCGGGTAGCTCAGCGTCGGTGGGGTGAAATCGGCATATTGCGCGGTGTTGAAATTGCCTTCGGTAACTGGCCAGCCGTAGTTCCGTCCGGGGGCCAAGTCGTTGATTTCTTCAAAGGCATTCTGACCGACATCGTTGATGAGCGTACGGCCCGTGAGCGGTTGCACGTCGAATGTGAACGGGTTCCGCAGCCCGACCGCATATATCGCCCGATACTTCCCGGCGGTCGTTTGGCCGTCGAACCCTTCGATGATGATCGGATTATCGGTCGGGATCGTGCCGTCGGCGTTGAAGCGGAGAATTTTACCGAAGTGACTCGTCAGCGATTGCGCTGAACCCGGCGAGGCGTTATCGCCCACGGCGACGTACAGCTTGCCATCGTTACCGAAGTGCAGCGCACCGCCGTTGTGGTGCGTGTCCCCGAGCGGATCGAGATCTTCCAACACGAGTTCCGTATTCGCGTTGATGGTATTGCCGACCATCGTGAAGCGGCTGATCCGGTTGTGAGCATTCCCCGTTGGCGTTGCAGGGGGAACGGTGTAGTAGACGTACACAAAGTGGTTGTTTGCAAACTCCGCGTCGATCGTAATGCCGAGCAGCCCACGCTCGCTTTCCGTTTCAACGTTCAACTTGAGCGCGGGTGCGGCCACCAACGTGCCGTCCGGTTGCACGACGCGGATCGCACCGCCTTTTTCGGTCACGAACAATCGCCCATCTGGCGCTTCCTGAAGTGCCGTGGGTAGTGTGAGATTTCCCGTCAAGAGCGACAACCCGAAGCCATCGGGAAGCAATGCAGGAGTAGTGCGGTCTTCGAGCGATTCGACGCGAAGGTGATTTGTTTGCACGGGTGGGTACCAGCAGCGTGATGATATTGGGACATTATCAGCATAGACGATTTGGTTTGTTAGCACTACAGCGCGGGATCGTACGCAATAATTATCAGAAGCCTCTGCAGGACAAGGGTTTAAGTCGCAAATGCCATATATCGGTAGCACCTGGCTAT
>JAYVQG010000222.1:0-1709 GCA_043757025.1 Limnoglobus sp. | reverse complement strand
CCAATTCGTACCCCAACGGGGTTAAATCTGATAGCCCAGGGTTAGACGTCTTACGTCGTACCCCTGGGCGCACTTGTAAATTAGCGCAACTTCAAAACGCGAGAGCGAGGGATTATTATCGTTTTTGCAATGTCGTGCCTTCTCGCGGGTTCCCCTCGCTTGCGCGTCGGGCTAACAAGAACGTGTCGAATCACACCACCTGAAATATAGAACACACAATCTCGCAATTCGCAAGAAATAACTGCTTGCCTTCCCTTCTATGCAATTGTTACAATTCAGTGAGTTCACTGCCGTTCGGCACACTCGTTCGCATTTTTTGGTTGGAGACGCGATGACTGTCGATACGAATTCCGTTAGTGAGTCGATCTTCGACACCGAAGACCTCGATTCCGAAAGCATCTTTGGCACCAGTCGCGTTTCGATCGATGCGGCCACGCCGCAACCGATCCCGATGCTCGATATGTCGCACACGCTCCGGCGGCGGGCGGACATCGACGCGAAGCAAGACAAGGTCGCGAAACTGCTCGAAGAACTCGGTTGCGAGGGCGTCGTACTGCTCATGCCCGCACACGTGGCTTGGTTCACGGGCGGTATGAACGTTCGCGGACTAATTGCCGATGGCGAACGCCCTGGCATTTATACGAACGGCCGTCAACGCTGGTTGCTCGCGAGTAACATCGACGGGCAACGCCTGTTCGACGAAGAACTCGATGGACTCGGTTTCCAGTTGAAGGAATGGCAATGGACGGTCGGGCGGGCGCTGTTGCTCGGCGAGCTGGTGGCAGGGAAAAAGTTCGCTACGGATCGCCCATTCCCGAACATGCCGCTCGTCAACGACCGGCTCCGAGCGGACCTTCGCCCACTCACACCGTACGAACAAGACTTGTATCGCACGCTCGGTAATGCCGTCGTTCATGCCCTCGAAGCGACCGCGCGAAACATCGTACTGGGTACTTCCGAAGCCGAAATCGCCGGTCAAATCGCGCATCGTTTGTGTCGGCGTGGCGTGGAAGCTCTCAACATCAGCGTGGCCGCCGACGACCGTGCGAAGAAGTTCCGCCGTTGCGGTTTCACGAACGCGACCGCAAACCAAACCTGCGTACTTCAGGTGACCGGTTGCCGCGACGGCCTCTACGCAACCGCAAGTCGCACCATCTGTTTCGGCGATCCGACGCCGGATTTCAAGCTCGATTTTGAAGCCGCCGTTCGGCTTTCGGCACTTTACCGATTGATGTCCGTTCCCGGCGAATCGGTCGGCTCGGCTGCGGAATCGGGGAAACGGCTATCGCTGAATGGCCCGTACGAACACGAATGGCGCGAGGCGCAGATCGGCTACGGGGCTGGGCGGTTCCATGCCGAGGAACTCCGCAAGGCGGGGCAAGACGAGAAATTCGGCCCCGGCTGGCCGATCGTCTGGCAGTCGAAAATCGGAGCCGCGTCTGTCGTCGATACCGTCCTCGTCACCAATGAAGGCCCCGACCCGATGACGCCCACCGAAGGTTGGCCGTTCAAACGAATCCGCGTGAAAGAGAACGCTGTCGACGTCCCCGATCTGCTCGTACGATAATCGATCCAGTCTGCATTCGATGAGGATATCGATATGTTCGCGATGTAGCTGTCCAATCTCTGCTCGTATTCCCGCGGTCGTCGGAATTGGCTATTGATGGGGTATGGAGGCGACGGAGTTACTCAAGAACGACTTGCACGCG
>JAYVQG010000221.1:0-24754 GCA_043757025.1 Limnoglobus sp. | reverse complement strand
CGTGCCATTCTCGAAAATGGCACGTTAAAAACGTGCCCCACGTCAACGGAACCGTGCCGAGAATAGTCATGGCGAACCCGATCCTGATCGTTGGTGCCAGCGGGCGAGCGGCGGCCGCCTCGGCGATGCGGGCGGGGTTTGAGCCACACGTTATCGATTTGTTTGCCGACGCGGACACGATGCGATTGTGTCCGACGACCGTCTGCCCATTCGCAGATTATCCGCACGGGTTGATCGCACTCGCGAACGCCGCCCCGCCGATGCCGTGGATGTACACGGGCGGTCTGGAAAATCACCCCGATGTCGTGATGGCGATCTCCGAACGTCGCGACCTCGTCGGCAACGACGCCAACGTTCTGCGAGAAGTCCGCGATGTCACCCGCTTCGCCCGAACCGTTCGCGAACGCGGTGGCCACTTCCCCCCGACGATTCCGCTGGGTACGCGGCCATCCGATGGAATCTGGTTGCACAAGTCGGGCACCTCCTCCGGTGGCCTCGGCGTGCGGTTCGCGATTACCGAAGATTTCGATGGCCATTCGCACAACATGCAAGACTGTTTGCAACTGTTCATCGTTGGCGAACCGATGTCCGCGATCTATCGATCCGACGGCCAACATCGATCGACGTTGTTCGGCACGACGCGACAACTCATCGGCACACCGTGGCTCCATGCGAAGCCATTCGCGTACGCGGGAAACATCACCCGCCACGAAGACGCACTCGCGAAAAATCTCGCGTTTCACGGCGAACTGTTATCGAAAGACTTTCACCTACAGGGCGGTTGGGGCCTCGATTTCATCGACAATCACAATGGTAAGGCGTTCACGATCGAGATGAATCCGCGTTACACCGCCGCCGTGGAAGTACTCGAATTCGCGACCGGCAAAGCGTTTCTCGGCGATGCCACTTCACCGCGCACATCGTCGCCCGTCGTCGGCAAGGCGATCTACTACGCCCCGCACCGCATCGCGTTTCCCACATCGGGACCGTGGGACGAAACGCTCGCAAACTGCACCGACATCTGGCAACGACCCGATTTCGCTGACATCCCGCACTGCGGTAGCCAGATCGAAACGGGGCAACCCGTCTGCACGATTCTCGTAGAAGCGTGTACCGAAGCGGATTGTCTCGAACAACTTCGGCGACGTGCCCGCGAACTCGATACACTACTTGGTTTTTCAACGAACGAGGTGACATCAGCATGACACTCAACGAACGCGCGTGGAAAATTGCGGACATCATGGAAGCCGATGCCGCACGGTTGCGGGTACAGGTCTCGCACGTCGGCGGGCAGCGCGTCATCGATTGCGGTGCGGCGGTCGATGGCGGCATTCAGGCAGGGATCTTGCTCGCCCGCGCGTGCCTCAGCGACTGTGCCGAGGTGACGATCGTGCCCGGCGAGAACGGCCCGCTGATTCAAGTCGTCACCGACGATCCCATTCGCGCGTGCCTCGCATCGCAATATGCCGGTTGGCAAGTGAAGGCCGAGAAGTATTTCGCGATGGGGTCCGGCCCGATGCGTGCGGTTTCTGCGCGCGAGGAAATTTTCCAGCACATCGCGGGCAAGGAAGAATCGGCCTGTGCAGTCGGCGTGCTCGAAACCAGGAAAGCGCCCACCGAGGAAGTGGTCGTCAACATCGTTGCAAAGTTGCCGAGTTGCGTGGAAAAGCTGACGCTGCTTTACGCACCCGCATCGAGCATTGCGGGCACGTTGCAAGTCGTCGCTCGCTCCGTCGAAACCGCGTTACACAAGCTCCACGAACACAAATTCGACCTGAAATGCGTACTCAGCGGCTACGGCACCGCACCGCTTCCCCCCGTCGCAAAAGACGAACTCGCCGCGATCGGTCGAACGAACGACGCGATCCTTTACGGTGGCCGCGTCACGTTGTGGGTGGACACCGACGACGAGAAAATCACCGCAATCGGGCCGCAGGTGCCATCGAATTCGTCGAAAGATCACGGCGCATCGTTCGCGGAAATCTTCGCGCGCTACGGCGACTTTTACAAGATCGATCCGATGCTGTTCTCCCCTGCCGAAGTGACGTTCCTCAACCGCAAGACAGGCCGCACGTTCGTCTACGGAAAATGCGAACCCGCATTAATACGCAAGTCGTTTCTGGGATAACGTCATCGACGTTTAGCCGCGCCGCGTAGGCTTTGCGTAGCGAAGCGCGGGGCATGAACTCTCAGAGCAATCATGTGATTGTTGGATGCACGTGCCCACGCCGAGGATACAGAAATGATGACGATTGCCGTTGAGAGTCGCCGCAAGAAACCAGGTACTTTAGAAAAGCTCTGGCCCGGCGCAATGGTCATTGATGTGACGTCCAAGGGTGCTGAGCCGTGGGTGAGATTCAGCCCGTTTTACCCGCACGGCGGCGTACCGATCCCGAACACACCATCGGAAATGGCTCAGTCGGTCGAGGGACTGTGGCAAGGGCTGAAAGTGTTCGAGCGGGAAGATATCGAACCCCGCAAGTGGGCCATCACCGACATGTCGGGCATCAAACGCGGGGGCAAGAGTCGAGGGGCCGTCCGCGGCCATCGCTTCGGCGTCGGTAGCGACACACTTTTAGGCTACCGCGACGCCCGATTCCGCATCTACCTCCCCGCTTATAAATGGGTGCTGGAACATCGGCTGGCGTCAGAAGTCGAGCAGTTGCGCAGGTTGGCCGCCGACAAATCGTTGGTGTTGCTCGATTACGAGACCAACGCGGATGTCGAGGACGTATCCAGCCCGCTATCGCATGCGGCCCTCGTCATGTACCATTTACAGGATTCTTGGCCAATTGAGCGGAAACTGTGATCGGACAATTCAGGTGTTGGCATATTCGGTCGAAATCGGACGTAAGTCGTTGGTCTGTTAGGTTGGTTCCGAAATTCGGGAATGAGTCCACGGTTGGGTGGGTGGTAGGGCGCTGGAGTCAATTACACCGGCCACCCGAAGTCGCGGCGCGGCGAACCCGCATTGATACGCAAGTCATTTCTGGGATAATCCCCATACCGCAATCACCGGAGGTTACCCATGATCGTCTCGTTGCGAACGAACTTGACGCCCGAACAGTTCGAAATGATGTCGGGCACCCGCGGCGTCGAACTCGTCGATGGCGACCTGAAGGAGATGAATATGGGATACGAGTGCGGTATCGTCGGCGCGATCATCGTGCAATATCTCACGAATTACTTGCAAAGCCATCCGCTCGGGTTACTGTCGGTCAGCGATGCAGGGTTCATCTGCTTCCCGCACCGCCCTCGGCTCGTTCGCAAACCGGATATTTCGTTCGTGCGCTCGGGTCGTTTCCCGAACAACCGCGGGCCACGTGGCTACGCTCGCTTGGTTCCAGATCTCGTTGTGGAAGTGATCTCGCCGAACGACACGTATTACGATGTCGAAGACAAACTCAACGATTATCTGCTCGTGAAAGTGCCGTTGATCTGGGTCGTGAATCCGGATTGCCGCTCGGTTCATACGTACCTCGCCGATGGTACGGTTCGCCGCTACACGGCAGAGGAAGAACTCCCCGGCGAGCCGCTGTTTCCTGGCTTCCGCGTGCGTGTGGCGGACTTGTTCCCCGCGCCGCTGCCCATCCCACCCGTCGAGTCGGCGTGATGCACTTTGCGATTCTTTCTCGCGGCGATGGCTGGCACGTGCAAGACCTCATCCGGGCAGCGCGCGAACTCGGCCACCACGCGAGTGCCGTCGATTTTCGTCGCCTTTCCGCCACGAATGACATCCCCCTGTCGCAGTACGATGCCGCAATCATTCGCACGATGCCGGCGGGATCGCTGGAGCAAGTCGTGTTCCGAATGGATGTCATGCACGCTTTTGAACTCAGCGGGCGGGCGATCCTGAATCCACCGCGTGCGATCGAAACCTGCGTCGATAAATATCTCGCGAATGTTCGCCTGCTGAATGCGGGGCTACCCGTGCCTGCGACAGTCGTGTGTCAGTTGGCGGACGATGCCCTCGCCGCGTTCGATTCGCTCGGTGGCGATGTCGTCGTGAAACCGCTCTTCGGTTCCGAGGGGCGCGGTATGGTTCGCGTGACGGATCGCGAGTTGGCGTGGCGGACATTTCACGCGATCGAGCAAACCCGCGGCATCCTTTACCTGCAACAATTCATCCCGCACCCCGGCTGGGACGTGCGGGCATTCGTGCTGAATAACCAGGTCATTGCGGCAATGAAGCGCACGAACTCCGGCGACTGGCGGACGAATGTCGCACAAGGTGGTACGGCAGAGAAATACGAACTTTCGGCACACGAAACATCACTCGCAGTACGGGCTGCCGCCGCCACGGGAGCGATCGTTGCGGGGGTCGATTTAATACAAAACGACCGTGGCGAGTGGTTCATTCTCGAAGTGAATGCCGTGCCCGGCTGGAAGGCACTCGCACCGACTTGCGGCGTCGACGTGGCCAAAACGCTCGTGCAATTTATGCTTGAAGCAGGCGATTCATGAACGATATTTCGCAACTCGTCCAGACCGCGTGTACGTGGGAGGCGCTGTCGCGGAAGGTCGGCAACGTCCATCCGCACGCCGATTTCACGAACACCACGCTCGCCGATTTCCTACTCAGTGCCATCGCGATCGGCCCCGCGTTTCGACACACGCACCGTATCAGTGTCGGTCAAACGGTGCTATCGGCAGTCGAAGCGACGCAGGCTTTCGTCGGCCAAAATACCAACCTCGGTATCTGCCTCGCCATCGCGCCACTTGCCGCTGTGCCCGATGGCGAACCGCTGCGTTCGGGTGTGCAAAGCGTGTTAAACGAACTGACCGTACGCGATGCCGAACTCGTCTATCGGGCGATCCGGCTGGCCTCGCCGGGCGGCCTCGGCGATGCCCCCGAACAGGACGTGCGCGACGCACCCACGGTCACGCTTTTGCAGGCGATGACACTCGCGGCGGATCGGGACATGATCGCGCAGCAGTACGCCAACGGATATGCGGACCTCTTCGACTTCGGCGTTCCCGCTCTCGTGGAGGCTTTCGAGAAATTCGGGCAGATCGAATCCGCAGTGATCGAATGCCAGCTACGGTGGCTCACGGAGTTCCCCGATTCGCTGATCGCGAGAAAGAAGGGCGCACCCGCAGCCGAGAATGTCCGACAACGAGCAATCTCTGTGCTCGAACTCGGTGGCTTGCACACGCAAAATGGCCGCTACGCGGGAGTCGAACTCGATCGCTATCTGCGCTCGGATCGGAACGAGTTCAACCCTGGTACGACGGCGGACCTCGTTACCGCGTGCTTGTTCGTTGCGTTGCGGGAAGATATGTTGAGCGTGTCCGCAAAGTTCCCGTGGAACGTACCCGATTGGCTGTGAGAGCCGGAGTTTTTATGAGTACCGCGACGACCGAGCGACTGATGACCACGGAGGAGTTTCTCGAACTTCCCGACGATGGTAAACATCGAATGTTGATCCGTGGGAAACTCTGGGAACGCGAACTCATGACGAAGCGAAACCGCATCCATAGCCGCCTGATGATCCGTATCGGGCACTTGCTTGAAGTGTGGTGCCAAACGTTGCCCGAACCGCGTGGCGAGGTGGCGGGCGGCGAAGTCGGTGCGATCCTTCGCCGCAATCCGAGTACGACGGTGGGCATTGATGTCGCCTACTTCGGACCCGATGTCACCAGCAACGATGCTACGGGAACGACGCTATACGATGGCCCGCCCGTGTTGGCGGTCGAGATTCTCTCGCCGAGTAACACGCAAGACGAAGTGATGAATAAAGTTGAAGAATATCTCAGTTGCCACGTGAGCCTCGTCTGGGTGGTCGAAGCGCGATATCGTACGGTCACGGTTTATCGGCCCGATGCGCAGCCGCAGTTGTTCAACATCGATCAAACCATTTCCGGCGAACCCGCACTGGCTGGCTTCACCTGTCCCGTTCGCGAAATGTTTCGCTAATCCCACTGCCACACAAAACTATGCCGAACGAACGCTTTCACGTCCGCGTGGCCAAAGAGTCTTTCATCTTTAGCTGTGGGCACTTTATCACGCTCGATGGCGATCAATGCGAGCGATTGCACGGCCACAACTACCGCGTCGCTGTCGAAGTCGAAGGGCCGCTCGACGAAAATCATTACGTCTTCGACTTCCTCGCACTGCGCGACCGCACGCTGGCGATTACGAGCGGACTCGATCACCACATGCTGATCGCGATGCGGAACCCGCTTCTCCCCGTTGTTGTCGCGGCGAAATCGGTGCGAGTGAATTTCGGCGACAAGGAATGGATCTTCCCTAGAGGCGATTGCGTCCTACTCGACATCGAAAACACGACGGCGGAACTGCTAGCCAAGTGGATCGCCCATCGGCTGATCGACGACCTGCGGAGCCGCAACTTCCCCCCGCAAATCTTGCGGGTCGAAGTCGAGGAGAACATCGGCCAGTCGGCCGTCTTTCACTGGACGGCCACATTGTCGTGAATTTGCCTCATCTCGCGGTTCGTTACATTCAGCGTGGTCGATGCTTCCGGTTACCCCTTGAACTTTTCCAGCAACTTCGTGTCTAGTCCCTACGGTTATTCCCTCTCAAACACGCTGAGAAGTCCATGCTTTCGTCTTCCGAGATTCGCCAGCAGTTCATCGATTTCTTCACCGCGAAGCACGGCCATACGTTCGTGGCGTCGTCGCCCGTCGTGCCGCTCGACGACCCGACGTTGCTGTTCGCGAACGCGGGGATGAATCAGTTCAAGCCGTACTTCCTCGGTACGGAAAAACCGAAGTTTACGCGCGTGGCGAACACGCAGAAATGCATTCGCGCCGGTGGCAAGCACAACGACCTCGACGACGTCGGCAAGGACACGTACCACCACACGTTCTTCGAGATGCTCGGCAACTGGAGCTTCGGCGATTACTTCAAAAAAGACGCGATCGCGTGGGCGTGGGAACTCCTTACGGAAGTCTGGAAGCTCGACAAAACGCGACTCCACGTGACGGTGTTCGAGGGCGACCCGGACAACGGCATCCCCAAAGACGACGAAGCGGCCGAGATCTGGAAATCGGTCGGCGTACCTGCCGCGCAAATCCACCTGGGTAACAAGGCGGACAACTTCTGGGAGATGGGCGAAACCGGCCCCTGCGGCCCGTGTACGGAGATTCACTTCGACCGTACGCCGGACCGTAGCGGCGCGAAACTGGTCAACGGTGGCAGCCCCGATGTCATCGAAATCTGGAACAACGTCTTCATCCAGTTCAACCGCAACGCGGACAGGAGCCTGACGCCACTCCCCGCGAAGCACGTCGATACCGGTATGGGTTTCGAGCGCATCTGTGCCGTGCTCAACGGCAAAAACAGCAACTACGACACCGACGTGTTTACTCCAATATTTGATGCAATTCGAACGATAACCGTTGCCGATGCCTACACCGCGAAACTCGACGACGTGAAAGACATCGCCTACCGCGTTATCGGCGACCACATCCGCACGCTGACGTTCGCACTGACCGACGGTGCGACGATTGGCAACGATGGCCGGGACTACGTGTTGAAACGGATCCTCCGCCGCGCCGAGCGATACGGTCGCCAGTGCCTCGGCACCGATGGGCCGTTCCTGCACAAACTCGTGCCAACGGTGGTCGCGCAGTTCGGCACGGCGTTCCCCGAACTCAAGCGGAACCCCGAGAAAGTCCGCGAACAGATCTACACTGAGGAAGTCGCGTTCTTGCGAAACCTCGACCGCGGCATCAAGCTGTTCATGGGCATCGCCGAGCGCACGAAGGCCGACGCAACGAACGTCGTCACCGGTGCCGATGCTTTCAAACTGTACGACACCTTCGGCCTGTACATCGACATCACCCAGCAGATGGCGGCCGAACAAGGACTGACCGTCGATGTGACCGGTTACGAAAAAGCGATGAAGGAAGCCCAGGAGCGGGCACGCAAGGGCGGCAAGAAATTTACGGTGACCGCCGTGAAGGGCGAACTGCCGAACACCGACGATTCGGCAAAGTATCTCCCCGATGCGATCGATGCAAAAATTCTCGGGTGGGTTCGCGATAACGAAATGATCGTCAGCGGGAAAATCCTTGCCGGCGAGACCGTGGCACTAGTTCTGGGCCGCACGAACTTTTACGGCGAACAAGGCGGGCAGGTCGGCGATACGGGCACCATCCGCACGGCAACGGGTGCGGAATTCGAAGTCGAAGACACGCAACGCCTCGGCGATACCATCTTGCATTTCGGCACGTTGCTCGATGGCGAAATCGCGGTCGGGCAATCGGCGAATCTCGTGCAGTCGACGCTTCGCCGCATCGACATTATGCGAAACCACACCGCCACGCACCTCTTGAACCTCGGGTTGCGAACCGTTCTCGGCGGGCACGTCGAGCAGAAAGGTTCGCTCGTCGACGATGCGAAAACTCGCTTCGACTTCGCGCACGACAAGCCACTGTCAGCGGAGGAGATTCGCCGAGTCGAAGCGTTCGTGAATCAGCGTATCGGTCGCGATCTCAGCATCACGGCGATCGCGATGCCACTCGCGGATGCAAAGAAAGTCGATGGCGTGCAAGCGGTGTTCGGCGAGAAATACCCAGACCCCGTACGGGTCGTGATGGTCGGCCCGGAGACGCCCGATAAGGCGAACTTCGACGACTCGATCGAGTTCTGTGGGGGTACGCACATGCCGCGAACGGGCGGTATCGGTTACTTCAAAATCGCCTCGCAAGAGCCGGTCGCGAAGGGCGTTCGTCGCATCGTGGCCGTCAGTGGCCGCGTCGCAGCCGAAGCAATGACGCAACTCAGCGCGACCGTGACGACGCTCACGGATCGCTTTCAATGCAAGCCGGACGAACTGCCGACGCGTGTGTCGGCACTCGACGACGAAATGGCCAAGCTCAAGGACCAACTCAAACGCGCCGCGATCATGGCCATCGAAGCCCAGTTCGATGCCAGCCCCGTGGTCAACGGCACGAAACTCCTCGTCGGGCACCTACCGCCCGTGACGATGGAAGTCGTCCGTTCGCAGATCGATCGCATTCGCCAAAAGTCGAAGTCGGCTGCGATCATTTTCGGTTGGGAAGACGCCCCGGATAAAGTCTCACTTGTAGTCGCACTAACGTCGGACCTGGTGGAAAAAGGTGTGAAGGCGGGCGATCTCATCAAGCCAATCGCCGAACTCGTCGGCGGCAAAGGCGGCGGCAAACCCGACATGGCTCAGGCTGGCGGCAAGGACGTTGCGAAACTTCCCGAAGCCCTCGAGAAAGGCCGCGATCTCGCACGCGGCTTACTCGAAGGATGATTGAAACTACTTCGCAACAAGCAGTTTCCGCTTAGACTTCGTTGCGGACTTCTCTGCGAACTCGATGAGCTGCAACCGTTTTCGCACGGCGTCGGCGTACTCTTCGGAGAGTTCGACGCCGAGGTATTTGCGCCCGAGTTTCTTCGCGCTGGCCAGTGTCGTGCCACTCCCGGCGAACGGGTCGAACACCACATCGCCAAGGTTCGACGCCACTTGAATGATGCGATCCAGCACCGCTTCAGGCATCTGGCACGGGTGCCCCGTACGCTCTTTGAACGTCCCGCAAACTCGCGGCAGATACCACGTGTCCGCATCCGATTGAAAGTGCGCATCGGACTCTTGCGGACGTAGCACCCAGGTGTCGTCGGGCAGCTTCCCGATCGGGTTCGCACGGGCGTCAGCGTAAGTCGTCATGCGGGCTGACGGGACGCGAATATCGGTCGGGTTGAAGGTGAATGCCTTCGGATTCGCCACGTAATAAAAAATGTGTACGTGGCTGCGGTTGAACTTCTTCTTGCAGTTCACGCCGAACGTGTAATGCCAGACGATCCAGTTCCGCATCGTGAACCCGAGCGCGTCGAGGCGGATCTTCATCTCGGCGGCATATTCGTCGCCGATAGCCACAAAGAACGAGCCGTTCGGCTTCAGCACGCGGCGCACCCCGGCGAGCCATTGCTCGGTCCAATACAGATACTCCGTTTTCGCGCGTCGGTCATCGTACACGTCGTAGTCGTAGCCGATGTTGAAGGGCGGATCGGCAAATGCAAGATCGACCGATCCTGCCGGGAAAGTCGACATCACCTCAAGACAGTTCCCTGTGACAACCTCGTCGAGCACAATTTTACTCCGTGAAAATCAGAATAATCTGAACGACCCAACTCGCGCAGGACGTGTTATAGACCACTTGTGACGATTGCGCAAGTCGAATTGATAAAAATCCTCGAAAGGGGAATCGAGGTTGTTTCAGTGCGTTCGGAAACTGGGCTGGCACAGTTTCGGCGTGGCGTGTAGATTTTCCCAGCGAATGGATTTGTCGAAACTTACCGCACACTCGAAGGATCATGGATGATCCAGCACGTACTGGCTACCTGGCGCTATCGCCACTTTTGGTTGTCGCTCGTCCATTTGGATTTGCGGAACCGCTATCGCCGATCCGTACTCGGCATCGGTTGGTCGTTGCTGCACCCGCTGGCGATGACGGTCGTCTTCTGCATCGCCTTCGGCGGCATCCTCGGCTCGCAGGATTGGCGATCGTTTGCCCCCAAGCTCCTCGTGGGATTGGCAATCTGGGATTTCATGAAGTCGTCGATCATTTTGGGTTGCGATTCGTTCATTCGCGGCGAAGCGTACATCCGCCAGTGCCCGTTACCGATGAGCATTTATTCGCTGAGAATCGTGTTGGGAACGTTCATTCACTTCCTGATCGCGCTCGCGCTCGTCGTGGTCTCGTTGGTCGTGTTGACCGGTACGCCAAATGCCCTCTATGCCTTACCGACGATCGTGCCGACGATCGCGATGCTGAGTGTGTTCTGTTGGTCGATTGCCACACTCGGTGCGTTTGCCCATGCGTACTTTCACGACACGAAACACTTGATCGAAGTCGTTTCCCAACTGCTGTTTTTCCTAACGCCGATCATGTACGATGCAAAATTATTGGAAGGGAAAGGCCTCGGCTGGGTTGTGGAGATCAACCCCGTCGCGCACTTCCTCGTGCTCGTTGGCCAACCGCTCTTGAACGGGAACAACCCGGAACCGGAGCAGTATTTCTTCGTCGGTGGTTTGACGGTTGCACTGTTCGGCTTGGCGTGTGGGGCGATGGCTTGGTTGCAAAAACGACTGATTTTCCAACTGTAAATCACGAATTCTACTGCGAGCGGCGAACGATGGCGAAAATTGAATTGCACGATGTGTCGTTGACATTTACCCTGCGAAAGGCGGTACGCCTGTCGTTGAAAGAGTTCTTGCTCAACGGCATGTTCATGAACAGCCGCAACCCGCTCGTTCGCGTACCGGCGCTCGTCGATGTCGATCTTTCAGTAAAAGATGGCGAACGCATCGGCATCATCGGCCACAACGGCGCGGGCAAAAGCACGCTCCTGAAAATGCTTGCGGGCGTCTATCCGCCGACGCACGGTACGCGCCTCGTCGAAGGAAAAATCTGCTCGCTGTTCGACATCACGCTCGGCTTCGAGCCGGATGCGACGGGCCGCGAAAACATCATGTATCGCGCGTACCTCCAGGGCGAAACGCCTCGCACGCTACGCCCCAAGCAAAAACAGATCGAAGACTTCAGCGAACTCGGCGACTTCCTCGACACGCCCGTGCGCTACTACTCCGCAGGCATGGCCGTCCGCCTCGCGTTCTCGATCGCCACGGCCATCGAACCCGAAGTGTTGCTCATCGACGAAGTGCTCAGCGTCGGCGACTTGTCGTTCCAAAACAAGGCCGGGCAACGCATGAAAGACATGATGGCTACCGCGAGCCTGATGGTGATGGTGAGCCACGATCTCGGTTCGATCGAAAAACTTTGCACGAAGGCGATCTGGCTCGAACACGGTCGCATCGTCGCGTCGGGCCCAGCGAAGGAAATCTCCGCGATGTACACGCAAAGTGTCCGTGACGCATCGAAACAACTCGTTGCCGCCTGATTCGCTAAACGAGGAGGAACCGGAGTGGACGGTACTCCCGTTTCGATTTTGATCGTGAACTACAACGGTGGCCTTCACCTTGCCAATTGTCTAAAAGCACTGGAAAGACAATCGTTATCGCGACATCGCTTTGAAGTGATCGTCGTCGATAATGCGTCGAGCGATCGTTCGTACGAGATCGTGCCCGAACGATTTTCCTGGTGTCGCTTGGTTCGATTATCGACGAACGTCGGCTTCGCGGAAGGCAACAACGTGGCCGCACGACACGCGCATGGCCGCACGAAAATCTTGCTCAACAACGACACGATCCCCGATCCGTTTTGGCTCGAAGAACTCCTCATCGTCATGGCGGAGAATCCCGGTTGTGCGGTGGCGTCGAAGCTCGTGTTTGCTGCGAATCCGACGGTTATCAACGGCGCGGGAATCGTATTATTGCGCGACGGTCGCGGTTACGATCTCGGCTTTCGCGAAGTGGATAGCGGACAGTTTGAAGTCAGCCGCCCGATCTTTGCCGGCTGCGGCGCGGCGGTCAGCGCACGCGAAGATCGAGCGGGGAACGTGCTCGACCCGCGCTATTTTTTGTACTACGAAGATCTCGAATCGGGCTGGCGGGCCAGACTCAGCGGCCACGGCACCGTCTATGCGCCGCGCTCGCTCGTTCGCCACGTTCACGGGGCCGCCGCCGGTGACACCACACCGACATTTGCGTTTCACGTCGAACGCAATCGTGCCATCACAAGCCTGCGCTACGGCGACCCGTTTCTTGCCGTCTGGACCGCGATTATCCTTTTATTCAAGCTGTTCCAGGCGATTTTGCGTGCGATCATCACGCGCGATTCGCATAATCGGTGGCACGCAATCGCGGTGGGAAAGGCGGCGTGTTCGTACCTCGTGCGCATCCCAGAGAACCTCATCGTACGTTACCATGCGCGGATATTACCCATAAGGTCGAACCGATGCGTGTGGTAATCAACGGCCTCGCGGCACTCAAAACGCGAACGGGTGTCGGCCACTATGTGGCACGCCTTCACGAACAACTTGCGGCCAACGCACGCGGCGATTCCTTCTCGCTTTATCCCGACGATATGCTCGGCCAATTCGCCACGTTCGCGAACCGTTTGTTGTCTCCGAAATCCGCGCGCGACACCGGCACGAAATCGATTGCGGCGCGTGTGAAGTCCACGCTTTCGACGACCGCGAAACATGCGGCGAAGGTCGCGATCGAAATTCATTTCGCGCGACAGTGCCGTTCCTTCGGCTACGATTTATATCACGAACCGAACTTTATCCCGCTCTCGTCGCCGTTGCCAACGGTGGTTACGGTTCACGATCTCTCAGTATTATTGCACCCGGAATGGCACCCGATCGATCGCGTTCGCCATCACGAACGGCACTTTGAAACCGCAATTCGGCGCGCGGCTCACGTGATCGTTGTGTCCGAAGAAATTCGCCGCGAGATGATCGAAATTATCGGGTTACACCCTCGTAAAGTGACCGCGATTCATAACGGCATCGGCGAGGAATTTCGCCCGCAATCGCGGACCGATGTCGATGCTACGCGTCGACGTCTCGGCTTGCCTGCCAATTACTTTTTGTGCGTCGGTACGATCGAACCACGCAAAAATCTGATGGTCGTATTGAAGGCATTTGCCGACCTCCCGGCAACGGTTCGCGAGCGTTGCCCGCTCGTGTTGGCAGGCCCGTGGGGCTGGAAATCGAGCGAAGAACGCGATTTCTACGAGATGACGGCCCGCAATCTCGGTGCGATGCACATCGGCTATGTTGCTCATGCGGACCTACCTGCCGTCTATGCCGGAGCGTCGGCATTGCTCTACCCGTCGCACTACGAAGGGTTCGGGTTGCCACCGATCGAAATGCTGGCGTGCGGCGGTCGCGTCGTCTGTTCGACCTCGGCAATGGCCGTGCGAGAAGTGGTCGGCACGTTCGGCACATACCTCGATCCCAACGATGTTTCCTGGTGGCGAGACACGATGCGAACTCTCGCGACGAACCCCGAAAGTACGATGCATTCGTCAGTTGCCCACGCTGCGAAATACACATGGGAAACCGCGGCGACGAAGACGCACGATGTCTATCGTGCTGTACTCGGCAAGCCGCAACATAAGTCGCAATTCTTACGCGCTGCGTAACAGGGACAGTGCGGAAATCGCGTTGAACGAGCCGTGGACGACGACGGCGGCCGTGACGGTGCGCGTGCGCGACACGAGCCAGCCGAGGCCGAGGCCGAGGACGAAGAGCGGGATCGGCGTCGGCCATACCGCCGAGTGCATCGCAGCAAACAGCGTCGCCGTGGAGACGATGGCGCACGCGGGGCGAGTGAGAAATCGCGGCCAGATTCTTCGCAAATTTGCGATGATCGCCAGGACTATCGTGGCGACCAGCACGAACGCGAGCGGGGCGGGGAACATCGAACGATCGTTCATTCGGACCCATGCGACGAGTGCGGCGACGGCCATCACTCCCCACGATCGTGCGATCCGCCCCGATGCCCAAGGCAACATTGCGCGGCGAAAAATCATCTCTTCGTAAAACGGCGCAACGACGCATGCCCCCAGGAAAAGCAGGCCAATTTGCAACGGCGTTTGCAATTTCGCGAATTTCAGCGGGTGTGCGTCCGGTTCGTAGCCGTACTCTTTAGCGATGAGATTCGCGAGGAAATGCACGAGAAATGTCAGTGGGGTGACAGCGAGCCAGACGCAGACACCGATGGCAATGTCGGCAGGGATTCGGCATGGAGACGTAGCACGTTCGGTCACGCCGAGCCGCCGAAGCAGGAAGAACCCGAGGGCGAAAACCGGCATCGCGACTGCACCCGCCAACGTCGTGCGGCGTGCGATCCGGTCGTACCGCCACGCCTCCGCAAGCGATGTCCCCGGCCCGCCGACAATCGCACCCACCGAAGTCGGGTCGAGCAACGCATCGTCGCCGAATGCAACGCGGTAGATGCCGACACGTTCGAGGAGATCGCCCGCGAGCGTGGGCAACATGACGTACATTCCGAACAGCAATAACACGTCGATGACACGCCATTGACACCAACAGTGTCGCCACGCGGGCAGAAGCGGAAACGCGAATCGGCGAGCGAGCAAAACCGCAAGTAAGCCCACCGGCACGGCGACCAGCGCGACCAAACCCGCCGCCGTCAGAAGTTCGAGAATTTCGCGTAACATGTCCACCGTCGTTCGGGTGCAGGTAGTCGCCAGTCGGCACTCAGCTAAGATAGTGTCGCTTCTGTCGATAACCGCGAAAGGTGAGTGGTATGGCGACGATCCTCGATGCGATAGTGGAAACGAAGTGGAAAGAAATCGCTGCGTCGCGAAGCCAAACACCGGCAATCGAACTCGAACGACGGGTGGCCGATTTGCCGCCGGTTCGCGATTTTGCAGCGGCACTTCGCACGCCCGGCGAAGTTCGCATCATCGCGGAAGTGAAAAAAGCCTCGCCTTCGGCCGGCATCATTCGCGACGACTTCGATGCGGTTGCCATCGCCAAAATTTACGAAGCCCACGGTGCGGCCTGCGTGAGCGTTCTCACCGACGAAGCGTATTTCCAGGGTCATCTGTCGTATCTCACACAAGCCCGCGCGGCGATTCGCATACCGGCATTGCGGAAGGAATTCATCCTCGATCGCTATCAGTTACTCGAAGCCCGCGCCGCCGGTGCCGATGCCGTGTTGTTGATCGCGGAGATCCTACCCGGCCCACGCATTCGCGAATTGCACGACGAAGCAACGGCACTCGGCTTGCATGTTTTGGTCGAACTCCACGATGCGGAGGAACTGAATCGCGTGCTCGATTCGGGTGCCCAACTCGTAGGAATTAATAACCGCGATCTGCGTTCGTTTCACACGCGGTTAAGCCACACACTCGATTTAATGAAGCACGTTCCGTCATCGGTTACGCTCGTTTCCGAAAGCGGAATCCGCAACCGCGACGACATGAAACTCCTCGCCGATGCGGGCGTTCATGCCGTGCTCGTCGGCGAATCGCTGATGCGCTCGCCCGACATCGGCGCAGCACTCGACGCACTTCGCGGCGTATCGTGAATCAGCAGCAATCGCGCCGCCATCCACAACCAAAGTGCGAGCACCATCAGCGTGTCGATCGGGTAGCGAACGCCGGTGTTCCAGTTCGTGCCATAAATCGCGTAGCTACGCTGTGCCCAGAGATTTTCGTTGATGATGAGAAAGCACAACGCGACCGTCGGGACCGAGATTCGACCTCGTCGCCAATCGTGGCAATAGACGATCCAACCCACGCCGAGCGCGGAAAGAAGCACGTCGTAGTACATGAATCGATAGCTGCAAAGGAACGCACCGAGCATCGCGAAACCGGCGGTGAAACTCCGGCGATCCCTGCGAATTGTGCAGATTATCCCCGTGCCGACGAATACGAACCCCCATAGCAACCAGCCGTAGCGTTCGGCATCGATGCGGTCGCGTTTCGCATCGGGCAGAGAAAAATCGAGCAAAATGCGTCGAGGAATGCCGAACAAATCGCGGCTGAGGAAGACCCAGTTTTGATTCACTTTGTACTTCTCGGCCGCATCGCCACCGACCGCCAGCCAGTCGAAGTACGCATCGATTCCCACAAACGGCAGCGTCAACAGCACGAGGCCGCCGCCACCCGCCACCATGCCGAACAGCATCCGCCAACGCCGCAACACGATCGGTACCAGCAGAAACGCCACCGCCCACACGGGCTTAAACGCGAGCAATCCCCACACCGTACCGGCCCCGAGTTCGTGCCCCTTCGCCGCCAGGCACCAACCCCACACGAGAATCAGCAGCGTGAACTGCGCGTTCTGCCCGAGTTCCATCGTGCCCCGGTAACCGGGATAAAGGCAAACGATCGCCGTCGCGATCGGCCACCAGACGCGACCACCCGTCAGGTTTCGCACACAGAAGCCGATGGCAAACGGGCAGAGGAAGCCGAGAATTTGCAAAACGTGAAACGCCGTTTGCGCGTCGTCGATTCGACCGAGTGGATAGTAAAAGAAACCATGAACGGGCGGGTACAGTGGCCCGCCCAGCGCCTTCCGATTCACCGTTTCGACGAGTTCGGGCGTCAACTGACGATTCGCTGTCAGTGCCAGTGCCGCCGTCGCGAACGGGTTCACCGGGTTTGCGAACGGTAGCGCCACCGCGCGGCTCGCATCGGGCCATGCGGGGGAATCGGCCCCGATAATCCAACTCATGATCCAACTCGCATCGTGACGCGGGTCGCTGTCCGAAAACGCGATGATTTTCGAGTCGCGCGGGAACGATTCGCGACGCACCCACGGCGATTCACCCGATTGAGGGAACCCCGCTTCCACCACGGGCCAAAGGTGCGTGCGGTCGTAAAGGTGCTTACCGTTCCCCGTGGCGATCATCCGGCCCATCACCCATTGCGCGGCGAAATCGATCTCAGCATGACCCGAATTGCCATCGTCGCGCCAGCGATCCTGCGGCGTACTTTCCTGGTTGTCGAACCCCGTCCAGCCGCGATGCAACCGCTGCCCCGCACACGCAACGGCGAAGATCCAGGCGAGAAGCAGCACGAGAGGTTGCCACCAACGCGGTGGTGAGGAAAGTGCGTTCACGATGCGAGCCGAAGCGGAAATGGCTCGTGGGCCGGCACGACCAAGCGGTTCGTGATCGCCCAATTTTCGGCGATCTCGCTCAGGCGGTCCATCTCGGCTTGCACGATCGAGCGGTACGGTTCGAGTTGTTCGGCACGCAGTTTTGGCGGAACGAGGATCGGTTCCCCCGTGACGCACTTGGCACGAGAACAAGGCTTCGGCACCGCGAAACGGTCCCAGCTTTTGAATCGCCACGGGCGGTTGTAGCCGACGCCGATCGGCACGATTTTCATGCCGGTTCGCGATGCGACATAGATGACGCCATGCTGCACGATTCGCCGGGGTCCGCGTGGGCCGTCGGGCGTGATCGCCACGTTCCGCCACGGTGTATCGGGCCGTACGAGTTGCCGCACCGCATCAGCACCGCCACGCGTCGTCGAGCCGAGAACCATGCCCATACCCATCCGCTGAATCAACCCGCCGAGAAGCTGGCCATCGGCGTGTGCGCTAATCAGCACGGCGATATCTGGCCCGCCGTACGCGATCGTCGGCAACATTAAATTTTCGTGCCAGATCGAATACAGGAAGCGGTCCGGGTGCGAGACGCGGTTGAGAATCATCTCCGGGCCGAGCGGTTGGTGCTGGAATCGCAGCGTGCGGAACAGGCCGACGGCGGCGTTCGCGCCGAGCCACGCCGCGCCGCGGATGAGCTTCGGGTTTCGGATTTTCATGTCAGCCTCCGTGCCATTCGCCGCTAAACACTTCCGTGGCGGGACCAGTCATATACACCGAATTGTCCGCCGCAGACCACTCCAATTCGAGATCGCCACCGGGCAAGTGCGCAAGCAATTTGCGATCCGTATGCCCCGTCAACACGCCCGCCACGCAGACCGCACACGCCCCCGTTCCACACGCCAGCGTGATTCCGCTACCGCGTTCCCACGTCCGCATCGTCGCTTCGTTATTGGAATGCACCTTCACGAAGTGGGCGTTAATCCGCCTCGGGAACGCGCTCGCGTTCTCGATGACCGGCCCGTAAATCGCCACCAGATCGCGGCCCGTTTGCGTGAAATATTCCTCGCCGACGAACATTACCGCGTGTGGGTTGCCCATCGACACGCACGTGGCCTGGAACGTTTTATCGCCCGCAACGAGTGCCGCATTCATCGGCGGATCGCCGGGTAGCGTCGTCGGTATCTTCACCGCTTCGAGAATCGGCGTGCCCATGTTCACCCGCACGCGGCGAACTTTGCCGCCCGCAGTTTCGAGGTCCACCGTAAGGACGCCCCGCCCCGTTTCGAGCCGCAGTTGCGGCTTCTTGCAAATGCCGTGATCGTAGACGTATTTTGCCACGCAACGCAGGCCGTTCCCGCACATTTCGGATTCCGAACCATCGGCGTTAAACATCCGCATTCGGGCGTCGGCTTTGTCCGAAGGCACGATCAGAATCAGGCCATCGGACCCGATGCCGAAGTGCCGGTCGCTGACCGCGATGCTGACTGCGGCCGGGTCTGCTATTGGCTCTTCGGCGAAACCGTCGACGTAAACGTAGTCGTTGCCGAGGCCGTGCATCTTCGTGAAACGCATGTGAAAACTCATTCCGGATTGCGGTGCGTGTTTCGCTAGAATTCTAAGGAATGCGTGGCACGGAAACAGTCCAAAGTGTGGCGAAACCGATGGCGAATCCCCGTTCGATCCGACTCATCCGCGAGCGCGACGAGCGTGGCGTCGGGGTGTTCCGCATTCAAGTCGGCAACGTCTCGCAGAACTACACGTTTCGCGAAATTCGCTGCGAGATCGGCGGCCGCGGCTTTGAAGTCCACCGTCTCGGCCTCGGCAATCTCTATCACGTCCGCGTCGGCAAACCGACCGATTGCACCTGCGAATGTATGGGTTTTCTGTCTCGGAATAGCTGTCGTCACATCGCCGGTTTGCGGGCACTCATCCGCGAAGGATACGTGAAACGCAGCAGAACGCGCACTCGACCGGCCAGCTGGTTCTGACATAATCGTAGTATGCACACCCCGTCACTGTTTCGCGATGGTACACGTGGCCGCGAGAACCTCGCGGCACTATCGCGGCACGTCGGCCCCGAAGTTCACGAGATTTTGCTGCCACTGCTGACCGAGTATCTGCCGACAACGGCCGATCCGGACATGGCCGCGAACAACCTCGAACGCCTCCTCGCGCAGCCGAGGGCACGGAGTTACTTGCCGCAGTTACTCGATGTTCCGTCGCGGAACCTCGAGAAAATTTTGCACCTGCTCGCGACGTCGCAGTTCTTCGCGGACACGCTGACCATCGACCCCGATGCGCTCGAACCGCTGTTGCAACCGCCGGGGCGTAACCCCTCGACGTCGGAACTTACCGCACAGTTGCGGTTGGCCGTCGAAGCTGCCACCGACGATGCGAACGTCTTGCGTGCGTTTCGTCGCTTCCGCCGTCGGCAGGCGTTGCGCATCGGCATTAATGATGTCATCCGCGATCGGCCGCTCGAAGAAATTAGCCGCGATCTGGCACGGGTCGCCGATGCGTCGATCGAAGTCGCGATGCAACATGCACTGCGGACCACGGCGAAGAAGTTCGGCAGCCCGACAACGACGCAGGGCACCCCCGCACGGCTGGTGGCACTGGCTTTCGGTAAACTCGGCGGCGACGAACTGAATTACTCGTCCGATCTCGATCTCATGTTCGTTTACGACGAGGAAGGCGAGACGGTTGGCAAACGCTCGCCGACTGCGAACAGCGATTTTTTCGCACGGGTCGTGTCGGAAATTCTGCGGCTGTTGTCGTCGCACACCGATACCGGTTTCGCGTACCGCATCGATTTACGGCTACGCCCCGAGGGGCAACGCGGCCCGCTCGCGCGGACCTTGGCGAACACGCTGAGCTACTACGACGTGATGGGCCGCACCTGGGAACGGCAGGCGCTAATTAAAGTGCGACCGTGTGCGGGCGACCCCGAACTCGGCCGCGAATTCGTGACGTCGATCGAGCCGTTCGTGTACCGGAAGTATTTCAGCTTCTCCGAAATCAACGAAGTGAAGGCGCTCAAACGCCAGATGGAACAGCGTGCGATCCGTGGTGGCGTCGACGATCGCGATGTGAAAGTCGGGCGAGGCGGCATCCGCGACATCGAATATACCGTGCAGTTTCTGCAACTTCTCAACGGTGGCGACCTCCGCGCGGTACGGCAACGCAACACGCTACTTTCGCTCGAAGCCCTCGAAATCGCCGGATGCCTAACCGGGAACGAAACGTACATCTTGTCCGATGCGTATCGCTTTCTGCGAAAGACCGAGCACCGCTTACAGCTTCTGTTCGACATGCAAACGCACCGGCTACCCGACACGAGCGAGGAGTTGCGCAAACTCGCATTGCGTATGGGTTACGCCGAACCGGCGCGCGTTCCGGGCCGTGCCGAAGCGCACCTCGAAAGCATGTTGCGACCACCGCCAACGTCGTTGTCCCCGCAACGGCGCTCGCCGCTCGACGAGCCAACGGGGAACGCCATCGACATGCGCGGTTTGCTCGTCGATCCGCTCGATCAGTTCCTCAAAGACCTGCAAGACAAGACGAGGCTCGATCGCGGCATTCTCGATCACCTATTGCACCAGACCTTCCCGGATGCGGACGGCTTGGCGGAACCGGAATCGGATTTGATCCTCGACCCCGACCCCGACGATGCGACCGTGAAGGCCGTGCTCGGGCGGTATCCGTTCGCCGATGTGGCGAAGGCGTACCAAAATTTATCGCAACTCGCACGCGAGTCAGTGCGGTTCCTTTCGCACCGCCGCTGTCGGCACTTTCTCGCCAGTATCGCGCCGCAACTGCTGCGTGCGGTGGCGGAAACGCCCGACCCCGACGAGACGCTGAACACGCTCGAAAAAGTGACTGCGTCGCTCGGTGCGAAGGCGGTGCTTTACGAACTGTTCAGCTTCAACCCGGCCACGCTGAAACTGTACGTCGACCTCTGTGCGGGCAGCCCATTCTTGTGCGGGCTGATGATGAACAACCCCGGAATGATCGACGAATTGCTCGATAGCCTCGTGCTCGATCAACCGCGTTCCGCCGACGAACTTCGCATCGAACTCGCGGAATTGCTACGCGGTGCGACCGACCCAGACCCGATCTTGCATAGCTTCCAGGACAAGGAACTCCTGCGCATCGGCGTCCGCGATCTCCTCGGGAAAGCGCCGATCCGCGAGACGACCGCCGGGCTGAGCGACATCGCCGAAACGGTACTGAACGCGGTGATCGACCTGCAAGAACCGCAGGTGCGTGCGCGTTACGGCATCCCGTCAATCGCGCGAGAAAGTGGCGAGGTGGTGCCGTGCCCGTACGTCGTTCTCGGCATGGGCAAACTCGGTGGCCGCGAGATCAATTACCACAGCGACCTCGATTTGCTGCTGATTTTCCAAGACGACGGCGCGACCGTGGCACCAGATCCGGATACGCGAATCGAAGTGACGACGAACTACCATGCCTTCACCGATCTCGCACAGAAAGTGATTCAGGCGACGACGCGAAACGGCCCGATGGGGCGACTGTACGCCGTCGATATGCGGTTGCGGCCGACGGGAAAATCGGGCAGCCTGGTCGTGCCACTGACGGAGTTCGCACGCTATTTCCGCGAGGAAAACAGCCAGCCGTGGGAACGCCAATCGCTCACCCGCGCTCGCGTGTTGCGCGGCGATGCGACATTTGCCAACGAAGTGCTCGCTGCGATTCGTACGGCGATCGTCTCGCGGCCGTGGCAACCCGATGTCGTAATGGAAATTCTCGCGATGCGAACGAAACTCGAAGCCAATGGGCGCGGCAGCCTGAAACGCGCCGCCGGTGGCTTGGTCGATGTCGAATTTCTCGTGCAGGCGATGCAACTGAAGCACGGCGAAGCGTACCCGCAGATCATGCAAGCGAATGTCTGGGATTCGCTCGAATCGCTACGTATCTCGGGGCTGTTATCGCCTGAAGATGCGGACGTTTTGCTCGATGGATATTCGTTTCTGCGATTGGTCGAGGCGCGATTGCGAATGGTAGCAGATCGCCCGCTGACCGTGGTGCCGGACGCGGAGGACGATCGCGAGAAGCTGGCCCGCCGATTGGGATTCGAGGCGGGTGAAGGGCTAACAGCGGGTGCTCGATTCACGACGGAGCTAACCCGAGTCATGTCGTCGATTCGCCAGCGGTTTCACATCGATCGCTGAGCGATTACGACTTCTTGGCACGGGCAGCCGGTGCGCGGGTCGGCTTCTTTTCCTTCTCGACCTTCGGCTTGGCGGCAACGACGGGGGCGGTGCCCTTCGCGGCTTCGGCTTGCTTCAGGCAGTCTTCCGTCCACCACGGGCTGAGGCGCTTGATCTTGTAAAGAATCTTCTCGCGGTCCGCGCCGAGTGCGGTGCCGAGTTTCTTCTTGAGCTTGAACATTTTATCTTTGCGCATGTAACGCCGATCCAACTCGATTCGCCGCTCGACCATATACTCACTCCTTCAACGATACTCTCGGGGTTGTAG
This sequence comes from Limnoglobus sp., assembly GCA_043757025.1. Lineage (GTDB taxonomy): Bacteria > Planctomycetota > Planctomycetia > Gemmatales > Gemmataceae > Limnoglobus. The sequence continues at coordinate 1,761 of JAYVQG010000221.1, read as the reverse complement.
AGTGAGTCATTTCTATATTTCTCCGCCGGGCGCGACAAGGTGGACCACGCGGTTCGTGGGCATCATTTGGGCGGTGATGACGCTTTCGGCGCTGGGTTTCGTGCTGCACTTCGGGCGAAATGCACCGTGGGCCGACGAATGGGAAACGCTACCGGGGCTACTGAACCGCACGCCTTTGTTATCGTGGCTTTGGGTGCAACACAACGAACATCGCCTGCCGCTACCGCGACTGATTTTCTGGATTCTTTTTCAAATTACGCACGATTTCCGATCCGGGATGGTGCTGCAAGTGCTGTTACTCTCGGCCACGGCATTGGGTTTCTTGCGGCTGGCCCGTCGCATTCGAGGGCGTTCGAGCATCGCCGATGCGTTCTTCCCGCTGGTGCTACTCCACTGGGGGCACGTCGAAAACTTCGTGATGGGCTATCAAATCTGTTTTGCGCTCACCGCTTGTGGCGTTTTCGGGTTGCTCGCGATTATTGCTAACACCACCGAAGGAAATCGCGTGCGTTCGGGGTACATGGCCGGTGGCGTACTGTTGTTATTGGCCACAACGGGTGGTTCGGGGTTGGCGTTCGTGCCGCCGATTTGCGTGTGGTTGTTGTACCTGGGCTATCGCGAACGAGCATGGGGTTTGTTCGTCATCGCGGCGATCGCGATGGCGTACATTGGCTTCTATTTGTCGGGTTACGCCCGCCCGCCCGCTCACCCATCGCCGAACTGGTCGCAACCCGAACGTGCAGGTATCGTGGCCGCGCAGGTGCTCGGTATGTCGGTCGGCACACCGGCGATGTCGAACTGGCCAATCGCAGCCAGTTACGTAATCGGTGTCGTTGGCGTTACGCTGTTCCTGATACTTCGCGGTGTTGAAAATCGCAGTCGGTCGCTCGGGTTGCTGATGCTGCTTGCGGGGGCGGTGGGGCTGGTCATCGCGATTGGGATCGGGCGTTCGGGCTTTGCTTCGGACACGATGGGCCTTTGGTCGCGCTACTCGTTGCTCAGCGTGCCGGTGTTGGCCATCGCGTACATCGTCTGCCTGCTAGCAGGTGGCAAATGGTCGCGTTTCGGCCCGATCGTACTGGCGAGTGTGGCGGTGTTGTCGTTGCCACAGAACATGCAATTCGGCTACGGTTGGGCGAGCAGTTACGCGCAAGACATGGACGCGATGGAAGCCGATGTGCGTGCCGGTTTGCCTGCGAACGAAGTGATTCGGCGCAACCGCTACCTCACTCAACTCGACCGCGACGAACAAATTCGCGTCGGCATCCCGCTGTTGCAAAATGCCGGGGTCAGCTACTTCCGCACGGCCGTTCCACGATGAGAAACTGGCTGCGCAACTGGTTCCGCCCGACGTTTCATTCGCACGAATGCCGCGAACGATTTTTCGCGATCGCATCCGCAGCCGGGAAGCCACGCGGGCTACGTTGGCTCCACGTCGAACCCAACGGCGAGCCGACATTCGCGCACGATGCCAAAGGCCAACTTCACGCCTTGTTACCGCTGATCGTGTCGTTCGAGCCGATCCCCGGTTCGGATATGGAAGACGTGCCCGCCGCCCGAATCCCCCGCCCCATCCTCGCGCTGTTCCACCGCAAAGGCCGCCGTTGGTCCACTGATGGCCGCACCATTTTCAACTTGACCGCAACGCAAGCAGTCGAAATGTTGGGCCTGGTTCCAATTGCGGCGATTTTGGGTAGCAGGGAATGATTCCACCACTTACCCACCCACCCATCCCTGGAATCATTCCCGATTTCGGAATCA
>JAYVQG010000220.1:0-24759 GCA_043757025.1 Limnoglobus sp. | reverse complement strand
CGGCTTGGGTTCCTAGGTTAGTCGTTCTCGAAATCGCCAGAGATCCGTCGAGGATATTGATTGTGGCCGTAGTCATTCGCATGAAACAAATGGGTCGGACGCACCGACATTACTACCGCATTGTGGCGATTGACAAGCGTCAACCGCGCGACGGGAAGGTGATCGAAGAACTCGGCACCTACGACCCGCACGTTGAGGATAAGGAGCGTCGCGTCACTTTGATCCCTTCGCGGATCAAGTACTGGCAGAGCGTCGGGGCGATTGCCTCCGAAACGTGCCTCGCGATCTTCAAGAAGTTCAACGCGAAGTGGGAAAAGATCGAAACGGATGAGGCGGCTATGGCCGTCGCAGCCAAAGCGAAAGCGACGGCCGATACCGCCGCCGCGAAGTAAGCACCGGTGAACGGCAGTGGACGATAAACCGATGGAATGCCCCGCAGCCGGGGTCGCAGACCCCAGCGACAAGAGTGGGGCTATCCGGTTCGATGTGTTGACACTCTTTCCGGATCTGTTCCAAGGGTATCTGACGCAGAGCCTGCTGAAACTGGCGATCGCCGCCGGTCTCGTGCAGATTCACCTATGGAACATCCGCGATTGGGCGGCAGGTAAGCATAAGTCGGTCGACGATCGGCCGTTCGGAGGCGGGCCGGGAATGGTCCTGATGCCCGATCCGGTAGTCGATTGCGTCGAGGCGGTTCGCGGAAAAGCCGAGCCACCTGGCCGCGCGATCATGCTCACGCCGGCCGGTCGAAGGCTCGATCAACGGTTCGTGGCCGAATTGGCCAAGGAACCGCGGTTGTTGTTGTTGTGTGGGCGATACGAAGGCTTCGACGATCGCATCCGGCAAGAACTCGACCCCCTAGAAATATCCGTCGGCGACTTCATCTGCAACGGTGGGGAAGTCCCGGCAATGGTCGTGATCGATAGCGTGATTCGCCTGATTCCCGGCGTACTGGGAGACGAATGCAGCGCGGTCGATGAGAGCCACAGTGAGCCGGGGCGTATCGAATACCCTCAGTTTACGCGGCCCCGAGTGTACCGCGGGCGCGACGTGCCCGAGGTACTGCTCAACGGAAACCACCAGGCCATTGCCGCATGGCGGGCCGAACAATCGAAACGGCGGAGCGAACGAATTTCGCACCCGCGTACGGGAGATAGTGATGCAAAACCGCCTGCTTGAGATCATTGAGACCTCGAATAAAAAATCCGACGTGCCCGATTTTCGCATCGGCGACACGATCGACGTTCACCAGAAGCTCCTCGACGGCCAAAAGGAGCGGACGCAAGTATTCAGCGGCACCGTGATTGCTCGTAGCGGCACCGGCGTCCGCGAAATGGTCACCGTCCGCCACCTCGTCCAGGGCGAAGGCGTCGAGCGGATCTTCCCGATTCACTCGCCGCGCATCGCGAGGATCGAGATCAAGAAGGCCGGTATGGTTCGCCGTGCGAAACTGTACTACCTCCGGAAACGCGTCGGTAAGAAGACGAAGATCAAGAACGACGTCAAGCGCCAAGGCATTATCGACAAGGCACTGAAAGCCGCTGCCGAAGCCGGTACCCGCGCCGCCCAAGATGCTGCTGCCAAGGCGAAAGCCGAAGGCGGAACCAGCAAGCGGTCCGCGAAGAAGGCACTCAAAGCCGCCGAAGCCGCCACGAAGAAGAAGTAATGCCCACGCCGACGCCACTCGATGTCAGCTTCTCCCGCTGGCCGTGGTGGCGTCGCTGGTTCGGTCGCCGATCCGAACGATCTGCGGCCCAGTTCCTGCGCAAAATCGGCTACCGCATCGTTGCCGCCAACGTCGAAGATGCGACCGGCGAAATCGATCTCATTGCCATCGACGGACGAACGATTGTCATCGTCGAGGTTCGCTCCACTTCCTCCGACGATCTGTTACGCACAATCGAATCGGTCGATCTCCGCAAGCAACGCAAACTCACGCAGGCCGCCATCCGCTACCTCACCCGTCGCCGCGTGCTCGACCAGGCATTCCGCTTCGATATCATCGCAATCAGTTGGCCCGCCAACGCCCGCGTACCCGTCATTCGGCATATCCCGAATGCTTTTGAAGCGGTCGGCCGACACCAGATGTTCTCTTGAAAAGGTCGAAACATGTCGCACGCCTTCCTCCCCGCCGACGAACAACTTGCAATCCTGCTTCGCGGGGCGGCACACGTCGAAAAAGTCGATGAGTTTCGCCAGAAACTCGAACGCAGCCGCACCTCCGGCAAGCCACTTCGCGTGAAGTATGGCATCGATCCTACGGGCTTCGACGTTCACCTGGGGCATACCGTGCCGCTGCGCAAACTGCGACAGTTCCAGGAACTCGGCCACAAGGCGGTGCTCATCATCGGCACTGCCACGGCACAAGTCGGCGACCCGTCTGGCCGCGATAGTTCCCGCATGGGTCTCACCACCGAACAGATCGCAAAGAATGCCGAAAGCTACCTGATTCAGATCGCGAAAGTCGTCGATGTCACGCTGGCCGAAGTCCGGCCCAACGGCGACTGGTTCGGCAAGTGGGGCTTCAGCGATATGCTGAAATTACTGGCCAAAACGACGGTGCAGCAGATTCTCGCACGCGAAGATTTCTCGAACCGCTTCCACTCGGTGCCTTCGGTGCCGATCGTCTTGCACGAGTGCCTGTACCCGCTGATGCAGGGCTGGGATAGCGTGGAAATTCAAGCCGATGTGGAACTCGGCGGCACCGAGCAATTGTTCAACCTGATGGTCGGTCGCGATCTCCAGCGCGATGCGGGGCAGCCACCGCAAATCTGCCTGACGCTGCCGATCCTACGCGGCACCGATGGCGTGAAAAAGATGGGCAAAAGCATCGGCAACTACATCGGCGTCGGCGAAGCGGCCAAAGAGCAGTTCGGCAAAACGATGAGCATCCCCGATCCGCTTCTCCGCGAGTGGTTCGAGCTACTTACGGATCGCCCGACGGTGGAAATTGACACGCTGTTAGCGGGTCATTTGGGCGATGCCAAGAAGACGCTCGCCGCCGAGATTGTGACGTTCTATCACAGCGCGAGTGTGGCCGATGCGATGCGTGCCGAGTGGGCGAAGCAGTTCGCGCAAAAGGGCGATCCCGACCAGATCGACGAGGTCAAAATCGCATCGTCCGAGTTCGCCGATGGCACGATCCCCGCGATGAAGTTGATCGTCGCTGCGGGGCTGTGCAAAAGCAACGGCGAAGCCCGCCAGAAGTTGAAAGAAGGCGCGTTCAACTACGGCCCCGACCGCACGAAACCCGCCGACGAGAAAGCCGCCGTCCCCATCGCCGATGGCACCGTGATTCGGTTAGGCCGCAAGATCCTGCGCGTGCGAATCGGGTAGGCACTATTTAAGGTTCACGGCCCCGCCACGAACATGTACTCGACCCCGCCCCAGAATGCGTCGACGAACGCTTGCCGTGAGATCGGCATACTGGATTGCGACCACTCGGCGAGCCTCGATATGGACAGTCCGCAATCGGTTAGCAAGTCGTAAACCTGCTCTGGCGTGTGGCCGTAGATGTCCAACCCGCCTTTACCACACTCGAAAATGACTGTGGGGCGGCAGCGCCGGAGTAGGCTTTCTGCACCGCGTAACACGCGATATTCCGCACCCTCAACATCGATTTTGATCAGCGTAATTGTCGCGCCTTCGGGCACGATCGCGTCGAGCCGTTCCGTGTCGACCGCGATTTCTTCGACCCGCCCCGGATTCGAGCCGACATCGCGACGGACCATGCCGCTGAACCCATCCATCTGCGTAAAATGATTGAATGTGATCGTCCCTTTCACATCGCTGAGTGCGATTCTACGGCAATCGACCGTCGGAAATCGCTTGCGAAGAAGCCGAAATAACCTCGGGATCGGCTCGAAGGCAAAGTGCTTTCCATCCGGCGCGAGCCGCACGATCTCGCGTAAAATCGAACCGCGGTTACAGCCAATATCGATCGCACACGAATCGCGTTGCAGTCTTGCTGTCAGCACCGCAATCGTATCCGCATCGCAAGAAGGAATCGGTTCCGGCACGAACGAACGATACAAACTCCTCAGCATTATCTTCATGCGATTACCCTACCCTGTCACGAACGGAAATTGGGGTCGTGCGATTATTGCGACTGAATTTCGCGTTGTAGTTTTACGGCGTGTTTAGCGGCGTCGAGGCGGTCGCGGAGCGAAGCGAGTCCGGGGGTTTTCGATAGCAGGTACTCGAGGTGTGGAATCGCTTCGTCGTAGCGCTCGTCGCTTTCGAGGTAGCGGGCGAAGGCGTCGCGGGTCGGGGCGTCGGCGTCGTTCGGGGTCCGTGCGAGGGCGCGTTCCCAGGCGGCGATGGCTTCTTCGGGTTGGCCGAATTCGAGATAGGCGTTGGCGGCGTACCCCCATGCGGAGTCGTCGCGTTGGGCGAGCTCGACGATCGCTTGCAGGAACGGTCGTCGCAGATCTTTTGCAGCAACGCGATCCGGGTACAACGAATCGACGGCGAGTTGAATCGCGGTGGCATCGGCGGGGATCAGGTCGCGGAGCAGGCGTTCGGTGGGGGCGGGGCCAGCGGCGATGAGCACGGGGCGAACGAGTTTGGGCGAACGCGCGATGGCCGCGCGCCAACTGTTCCAGGCGGCGGGTTCGTCGCCGGCGGCCTTCTGCGCGACGCCGCACGCATAGCCGATCGACGGATCGACGGGCAGTATCCGTTGGGCGCGCTGCCAGTGGACGAGTGCCGGTTCGCCTTCGAGATATTGCTTTGCGTAAAGGCCAAATCGGGCGTGCGGTTGCGGCGCGAGCAAACAGGCGGCGCGTGCCGCCTGCGCGGCTTTCAACCCCGCGACAATGTGCGACCCGCTCGGCGACAGTGCATCGTTCGGTAGCAACATAACGGTGGCTGGCCCCACGATCGCGGCATGGGCGGCGCGTCCTTGCAAGCGGGCCGCGTCGAAATGCGCCTGCGCCAGTTCCATTTGCACATCGGCGTTCGCGGGTGCAATTTTCGCCGCCGCCGTGCGGTACGCGATCTCCGATTCGCTACCCGCAGCCAAGCTCGCGCCGATCTCGCGATAGTCGTTCACCCGCGAACGCGAACGTGCATCGAGCATCAGGAACGCAGGTACAATCGCGATGGCGATCGCGATTGGTATCGCCAACAGTCCGCGAATTTCCAACCGGAACGGATCGGGTAATGGTTGATCGCCGTCGGCTTGCGGCAAGTAACCGCTGTCGGTTGCGGCGGCGCACAAATGCGCGGCCACGGTCGCGGCCAAGATCGCGATGGCCGGGATGTGGATGCCGAAATCGACGACGCTGTGGAGGATGAGCGCGAGCAAGCCGAAGAACCCCCCGAGGATCAACGGCCCGGACGAACGCAGCCGCAGTTTGCGATAGCCTCGCACACCCGCAACCAGCACCGCGACGACGATGGCGAGTGTGAGTATCAGCCGCAGTACCCCGCCTTCGAGGATCGCTTCGAGATATTCGTTGTGCGCATTATCGAAGTACACATTCGTGAACGGTTGCGTGCGAACGGGTAATTCGACGCGGCCGAAAGTGCCGTTACCGGTGCCGGTGATGAGGAACGACGGCACGAGTGTGGCGGCATCTTTCCACAACGGCCACCGACCATCGAACGCCTGCCCGGACAGCACCGTTTTGAGTCGCGCTTCGACGAGCGTGCTGCCGAACCAACCGACGACGATCATCGCGACGAGCGCCAACATCCCCACGAGCAACAGCCCCGACGACCGCTGGTTTTTGCGGTAGCGATAGATCACGTACGCTGTCGCACAAGCGGCGAAGACGGCGGCCATCAGCCCGCCACGCGACAGGCTGAGCGGGATACTCGCGGCGATCGTCGTGAGACCGAGCGCGATGCAGATCGTCTCCGAGTTCCAAACGAACCGCCCCGTGATCGCACTGCGACGGCCCAACATCAGCAGCGCGCCGCCCATGCCGAGCGCGATCGTGGCGTAGTCCGGGTAGTGGTTTTTGCAAACGAACGGGCCGAAGACCGCACCATCGGTCGGCGTGCGCCAGAAGATCACGTTGTTCGGCGAGGAAGTAAACTGCGCGATGGCAATCGCGGCCAACAACACACCGTTCGCGGCGACGACCCAAGCGAGTCGGCGAAAGGTTTCGCGCGATGCGAGCCAGTTACGCACGACGAGGTAAACCAGCGCCACGGCAGCGATGCGGCCGAGGAAAGTGCGCGTGAGATAGCGATCCGTGCTGAGCGAAAGCGACGAGGGGCGTTCGGCCAAAGTCGCTTCACCCGGTAGGCGTTCGTCGCGCTCGGGGCGGAAGCTGCGGTACCATTCCAGGGCCTTCGGCGAGATCGTGCCAACGAGCGATTCGGGCAGCGGCACCATCTGAAATGCGGAGAGTAACATCAACCCGGCGAGGCCGATCGAGACGACGTCGGGCCGCAATGAGAATTGCCGCACGACGACGATGTAAGTGGCCCAGAGCAAAACGAGCAGACCGATGCCGCAGGTGGCGACGTATTCCCAGAACGGGTCGGCAGACGCGAACGGCCAGGGGGAAAACGCGACGAGGAATAGCAGAACCGCCTCGCCCGCGACTCGAATGCGTCGAGCGATGGGGAGGCGGCGGAGATTGTCTAAGTTCGATTGCGTCGCCATATTCGCGTGACGTTAGCGGCGGCCTTTAACGGCGGGTTTCGTCACCAGCGTGACTTTGCCCTTGACGATCACCTTCACGATCGGCTTGTAAACGATCGTCGTGACGACCGAACCGCTCTTTTTCGCGGCCACTTCTTGCCAATCGTGCATATCGACCGCTTCGCCGGTGAAATCGGCACTGCCGTACGTTTCCTCGGCATACTCGGCAGCGGGTACCGATGGATCGGCGTACGAACTATCCGAGGCGAACGCGGTCACAGTCGCGATCAGGCCGCCCAACAGTAGTGCGCCGAACAACTTCGACAGCATTGTGTTCTTCACGAGCATAACCCTCATACGATGCAATGAAAACAACAGAGTCATAATAGCAATTCCCGCACCGAGGGAATATCCGTAACTGGCGCTTTCTTACATTCTTCTTATCGGAGGACCGCTCGTCTAATCCACGTATGGATCTGCACCGAGGTCTTGCATCATCTCTTGGCGGTTCTTGTCGTAGTTTTGCTGGTTTTGTAGGTCGGGCCGGAGGCTTTGGGAGGCCCGACAGTGCTATCGCGCGGGACTTAAAAAACCATGAGGGTGTTGCCGTTGCCGTTCTGTCGGGCCTCATCGCAAAGCCTCTTCGGCCACGACCTACGGCGTCTGGATTGCTGGAAATGCAATCTGCCCCGTGAACGGTTACATGGGTTTACTTCGATTCCATCCCGCACCGCTCGTCTAATCCACGTATGGATCGGCACCGAGGTCTTGCATCATCTCTTGGCGGTTCTTGTCGTAGTTCATGAGGTCGAGGCGTTGCTTGTAGTGCTTCTTTTCGACGCGGCGTTGGGCTTTGCGGAAGAGGCTGCGGAACATCGCCCACGGCCGGTTGGCACCGGAGGTGCCGAGTGCTTCGAGCGAACGCTGTTTCGCGACGCCGAGGCCTTCGAGAAGTTGATCGTCTAAGGACAGAAAGAACTGAGCGCTGCCGGGATCGCCTTGTCGTCCGGCGCGGCCTGCGAGTTGGCGGTCGATGCGTTCGGCCTCGTGGCGCTCGGTACCAATGACGTGCAGGCCACCGTTCTTGGCGACTCCCACGCCGAGCTTAATGTCGGTCCCGCGACCCGCCATATTCGTGGCCACCGTGACGCGGCCGAGTTGCCCCGCTTCGGCGATAATCTCGGCTTCGTTCGCGTCTTGCCTCGCGTTCAACACGCGGTGATCGACCCCAGCCAACGATAGCAAGCTCGATAGCCGTTCGGATTTATCGACGGTTCGCGTGCCGACGAGTACGGGCCGCCCCTCGGCGATCATTTCTTGAATCTGCTTCACGACGGCGTCGAATTTCGCGCCTTCGGTCGGGAACACGTTGTCCGAACTCTGCCTGCGCTTCACGGGGCGATTCGTCGGAATACTCGTGACCCAACGGCGATAAACGCGACGCATTTCGGAGAAGTTCGGCATCAGCGTACCGCTCATCCCGGCGAGCTTTTTGTAGATGCGATAGAAGTTCTGGAACGTCACCTGCGCCGCGTGTTCGGAGGCCATCGTGATCGTCACGTTCTCCTTCGCTTCGACGGCCTGGTGCAGTCCGTCGCGCCAGTGGCGGTCGGGCATCGGGCGACCGGTGCCTTCGTCGATGATGACGATCTTGTTTTCCTTGTTGATCATGTAATTCTGATCTTTGGCGAAGCGATGGTAGGCGTGCAGCGACTTTTCGACTTGCTCCAGCAGCTTGTCCATCGCCTGTGCGTGCTTGCCCGTCGGCGGGTTGGCGTAGCGCACCTTCTGCCGCCCCGCGTCGGTGATCTCGATCTTGTCCTTCTTGATATCGAGGCGAAAATCTTCGTCGCGGGTGAGCGTTCGCCCGAGGTCGTCGGCCCACTTGTACACGATTTGCTCTTCGGTCGTGGCATCGCGGGTCGGGTTCGCGATAATCAACGGCGTGCGAGCTTCATCGACGAAAATGCTGTCGGCTTCATCGACGATGGCGTAGTAAAGGTCGCGCTGGACGCGCGGATCGACCTTTGCCTGCCCGCCCACCCACGGAGTCCAAAACGGGGTCGCGCCCGCCTGCCCTCCACGCAGTTTCAGCCGGTCGCGCAGGAAGTCGAAGCCGAACTCGGCGGCGGTGCCGTAGGTGATGTCGCTGCGGTACATCGCCATCCGTTCCTGGTCTTCCATCTTCTGCTGAATGCAGCCGACGGTGAGGCCGAGAACGTGGAAGACGGGGCTGGTTTCGGCGGCGTCGCGCTTGGCGAGGTAATCGTTGACGGTCGTGATATGAACGCCCTTGCCGATGAGCGCGTTGACGTAGGCGGGGGAAATCGCGCAGAGTGTTTTGCCTTCGCCGGTGGCTAACTGCACGAGGCCGCCGTAGTGCATGACGATGCCAGCGGCGAGTTGCACGTCGAATAGCTGGTAGCCGAAGATGCGTCGAATGGCGATCGCGCAGAGTCCGAACGCCTCTGGGATGAGCTTGTCGAGGTTCGCGCCGCCCCGCGCACGACCGCGCAGGTTCATGCACTTTTTGCGAATCTCGTCGTCGTTGAGGTTGAGAAACTGCGCTTCCCAGTAGCGAATTTTCGGGATGACGAGCGTGGCTTTGGCGAGGCGACGCTTCCACGGTCGCGGGTCGGCGACGGCGCGCACGCGGTTCGTCACGATCGACCCGAGACGCCCCGGCACGTTCGCAATCGGCGGCTTTTTCGGCTGCCGCGATTCGGGAACCAGTTCCACAAGCTCTTCGGCCTCGGCAGTGCTCATCCGCGTCCTTCTCCGTTGCGACCACAATACTGTCGATGAATCTAACATACCGACGGATGCCGCTTGCCGTTTGCCGATAGGTGCAGTGAAACGGAAAGACGGCCACCAGTGTTTCTGTCACAGCCGTTTTACGGTATGGCATCTCGAATGATATGTGCCAAAACGCCCATGATTCGCCCGAGTTCGGCCACGAAATACTCGCGTCGGTCGAGTGTGAGGTCTGTGCCGACCAACCGCAGGAACTTCCACGCTCCGCCGGTCGTGACTGCGCCGTAGATGGTAGACAGATGCGTTGCCGATTGCGTGTTGAACTCGCGTGCGGCGACCATGGCTGCGATGCACTGTCCCATTCCACTGCGTAAATTGTCGTTTTTAGCTTCGGCAATCGCCAGTATCGGTGCCGTGAGGACCGATTGCAGTAGCGAACGCGTCAGGATGAAGTCGCAGTAGCCGTTCAACCCGCGTTCGGGATCGACGTTGAACTCGATGCCGGAAAACAACCCGAACCCGCCCGCCAAAGTGCGCCGCAACTCCATGAGTAGCGGCGCGACGATGAATTCGGAACGGGCTTTCTCGGTGTTGACGGCGAGTGCCAGATCGACGCCCGCCTGCATTCGTTCGACGAATTCGACCGAGACTTCCCACGCAGGGACCGTACCGAACAAGTCGGCCTCGGCGAGCGTCAGCCCGAGAGTATGCTGCACCTCGGGAAATGTGAAGTCGCGAAACGCCATGCGATCATCCGCCCGTTAGAACAAGCCTACGTCGATGGCGTTCGAGATGAAGCGACCGACCCACCAGTAACCCGTGCGCCAGTTGCAGTGGATTTTCACGCTGACGAGTGCGCCCGCGCGGATGGTGGCATCGGGGTCGGTGAGTTCGACATCGACGAGGTACGTCTGCGCCAACGGCACGGTTTCCTGGCCGCCTTCGCCGGCTTGCTTGACGGCGAGTGGGCCGCCGCCGCGTTGCGTCAGGCCGACGGGGACTTGTTTCGCATCGGCTTCGGGCAGCCGGTCGATGCGTCCCTTGAAGATGCGATCCGTGCGGCCGTGAACGTAAATCGACACTTCCAGCCCACCGGACGCGGGCAGGTCTTCGCGCAACAGTTTGAAGTCGCTTGCGGACACCGGCACTTTCACGAGCAACTTCGTCGGGTTGCCGATTGTGCAAAGTGCTTTCTGATCTTGGAAGTTGCGGTCGAACATCTTCCCGATTTCGGTCTTGCGCGGCAAGCCCATGACGACGCCATCGCGCGGCGCTTTCAATTCGAATAAGTCGTCCGAGCGGCGTTTGAGTTCCTTCAATTCGCGACTGAATTTCTCGGCTTGCTGGCGGTGTCCCGCTTCGGTCGATTGCAGTTGCGCCAACGATGCCGGTGGCAGGTCGCGTTCGCCTTGTTGCTGGCTGCGCAACGAGTCGGCGAGCGTCAGGGCTTCGTGCATCTGCACTTCGGCCTTGTTCTGTTCTTCGATCAGTTGCGGGCTGAAACAACGTGCGATCACCTGCCCCGCCAACACCGTTTGACCTTCTTCGACTTCCATCTTTTGTAAAATGGCCGGTTCGAGCAACCCGATCGACAGCGTGTGATCCGGGCTGACCGAAACCAGGCCCGTGTCGCGGACGCGACTGATCGGCAGCGGCAGTGTGAAGAAGGCAATCAGCAACCCGGTGAAGATCGCAAGCGTGAGGTAGACCCGTTTCGTTTTCATATCCGGCAAGCGCCCCCGTTGACGAACGTTTTTGATCATGCGATACACGGGCCAGACGAACATCGACCCCAGCGACATGATGGCCAACATGTGGCTCAATACTTTTAACTTCGGCCCCAAGAAGTCGGCGAGCATCCAGATGATGCTGAACGTGACGACCCACCGGTACACCCAACTCGCAATCGCGTAGCCGACGAACAGCATCTTCCGCCCCGTGGCCATGTATGGCTCCGGTGGCACCTCGATACCGAGCGCTTTGTCGAGGAACGAGTTCGTGATGAACTTGTTCGAGCGATCGCGCAGGTTGGGGATTTCCAACCAGTCGGCCATCATGTAATAGCCGTCGAACCGCATCAGTGGGTTCGCGTTGAACACGAACGTACTGACGCTACAGAGCGTCATGAGGCAGAGCGCGATGTTGTTCACGATCGGCATGTGCGGCGTGTACCACCAGACGAACGTCGACAGTGCCGCGATGATGAGTTCGACGTAAATGCCCGCGAAGCTGATGATGATGCGCTTCCACTTGTCCGAGATCGTCCAGGCATCGGTGACGTTGCAATAGAGCGCAGGCGAGAAGCACATGAGCAGCAAGCCCATCTCGTGGCATTCTCCTCCAAACGCCTTGCAACTGAGGCCGTGCCCGAACTCGTGGATGATCTTCACCACCCCGAGCGAGAGCCAGAGATAGAGCACCGTGTTGAACGCGAAGAACTCGTGGTACGCGGGGAGCTTGTCGTAGAAGGTCTGAAAGTGGACCATCACGTGCAAGACCGCCGCGAGCATGAGACCGACCGACAGCGCGAAGAACGGCAGTGTGAAAATCCACCAGAGATAGCCGATCATCCAGTTGAGGATGCGATCCGGGTCGAAGACGGGGATCTTCCAGTACATGATGCTGGAGATCGCCGCGAACCGCTTCATGCGGCGTTGTTTCGCGCGGCGCTGGAACAGGTGCTTTCCCGTGCCCGCCGTTTCGCTCTGGACGAGTCCCGCGGTAATCAGTTGCCGCGCGAAACCTTCGAGGTCGTTGTATTCGAGGCGGTGCGGCTTGAATTCGTCCTCGAACTTGTCCTTCACCTCTTCCATGGTGAACTGACCGTCGAACAAGTCGAAGACGAAAAACTCTTGTTTGTTGAAGCGGTAGTAGCGCAGGCAGACGGGGTCTTTGACGACGTGGTACGTCTTGCCTTCGTACTTCTGTTCGGAGATCTGCAAGTCCGGGCGCGTGCTCAATCGCACGGACTTGCGTCGTTCGGCCGGGTTGTTGAGTAAGGCGGTATCCATGAAATCCGTGCCACCCTCGGCGAGCATTTAAAAGGGAAACTCAAACACACAAAACGCGCATTCGATTCGCGTGAAATGTCTCGACGATTCGCTATCCTCTCGCGGAGCGAGAGGGCTACGTAGTCCTCTCGCTCCGCGAGAGGTTAACGACCTACATCTTCGAGAGCGGGAGCAATGGCGGCATCGGAATGACGATGGGGCCGACGGGGATCGTTGCGGCCGCCGGTACGACGAGCGACGTCGGCGACCCCACCACGATGCCGCCTGCGCGGATGATACCCGATGGGGCCGGTACGACTGCGGCGCTGCCGGGAGCGGGCACGGGTGGCGCGGCCATTTCACCGGGGCGAATGATGATCGTCGCTGTCGCTTTGTCTTGCAGCAGATCGACGAGTTCACCGGGGACGGCATCGGTTTCGACGCGAATTTTGACGGTCTTCGGGTCGAGGCGAATCACCGAGGTGACGCGACCGGTGCGGACTTTCGATTGCTCGGCGAGCGTCGCCGCCGTCCAGACTTGCACGCCGCCGCTCTGCGTGCCGATGGCGACGAACCACTGTTTGCCGTCGGGGCCGAACGCGGCACAGGTCGGTGTGGCGCGATACGGCGTGACGAGCCGACGGCGTTCGGAGCCACGGCCACCCGCTTGCGGGGCCGACCACACTTGCAACTCGCCCTTCATGTCGCCATCGCCACCCGCGGTGAGAACGAACGCATCGTCGGGTGAGAACATCGCCATACCGGCGAAGCGGGCCGCGGGGCCGGAGTTCTGCATCCCGCCGATTGCCTGACCGTCGGCGAGGTTCACGATTTCCATGCGGCCATCGTCTTGGTCGAACAGCGCACGGCCACCGCCCGACGACACGCCGAGGATGTCGACGTTGCCCTTACGGTGATCGACCGCACGCACCATCGAGGCCCCCGTCGTGCCGAGCTTCCAGACGCGCAACGACTTGTCGCGTGCCGCCGTAACGAGCGTGGCTTGCGGTGTGAAACTGATCGAAGTCACCGCATCTTTGTGTTCTGCGGGGAAGGCGTACAGCTTCTTCGCGGTGGCGACATCCCACAGGAACACTTCGCGGCCTGCGGCTGTGGCAATGGACTTGCCATCGTGACTGATCGCCACGGAGGTGATCCCGGCCAGGTGTGTATCGTCGAAGCCGCTCACCGGCTTGTCGGAGATCTTGTCCGGATTCGATACGTCCCAGACACGCAATTTGCCATCGTTGCAGCCCGTCGCAACCAACTGCTTCGCGGCTTTCGCCCCCGTGGCAGCGACCGAGCGTACGCCGGAAGGGTGCGGCAGGCGAACCTGCGTGCGGGGCTTGCCGGTAGGGGCGAACGCATCCCACACGGCAGCGGTGCCATCGAGGCTCGATGAGACGATCATCGGCCGATCTTTGTGCCCCGTGACGGCGACGCCGGTCACTTCGAGGCGGTGATCGATTCGGCCGAACTTCAAGTCGGGGCCGACGGGCATCGTCGGTTCGACCAGCACTTTGATACCGGGCACGACTTTGTCGGCGAACTGCGATTCGAGCGTACCTTCGACGCGAACATCTTCGGTCGAAAGCACTTCCATAATCGGATCGCCCGCTCGGACGTACTCGCCCGGTTCGCGGAGAATCTTGGTGATGATGCCGTTGACTTTACTCGTCGATCGGTGCTTCGCGACGAGGACTTGTGCGCGTTTCACATCGCCCGTCGCCTTGACCTTTTCCTTCAGCGCCTGGCTCAGGTTTTCCTTGTAGCGGGCATATTGTGCGACGAGGTTCAAAATTTCGAGTTGCGATGTGGCATTCTTGATCCCCTCCATCGTCTTCAACTGCTTCGCCATCGCTTCGGTGGCTTCGGTGGCGGAGACAATCACGTCGTCGCTGGCTTTCGTCAACAACTGGCTCGATTCGAGTTGCACTTGCACGTCGAGGTCGTTCAACATGCAGACGATGGCGTCGGCCACGACGCGGTCGCCTTCGCGCAGGCGTCGGTACGGAGCTTTCTTTTCAATGTCGCGCTGTTCGTAAACGAGATTCGTCGCTTTTAGGTCGTACGGGGTACCGGCGGCGAGCGGCGTGCCGATCACTTCGATCTTGCCGTCGACTTCGGCGGGTACGAGTTGTTTCTTGTCGAGGCGAACGATCGCGTTCGGGATGACGACGGCAGCTTCGGGGCCACTGCCGAACTCGATCTTCTCGGGCGGAACCACCTTGAAGAGATCCGAGCCGATGTCCACCGGAACGGCGACACTTGGCGCTACGCCCGGCGCGCCCCCGCTACCTGCCTGGTTACAGGCGGCCGCAGACAGACAGACGACACCGACCAGCGACTTCACGACCCATTTGCGAACCATGTGCGAACCCCTTAACGAGGAGAAAACGCCCGTAGGCGAAGTAGTTGTTGTGGCCAGCGGTGAGTGGAACCCGCAAGTGCGGACCGTTGGCCGGATCGACGGGGGACCAGACGGTTTCGTGAAACCGCCGGCCATCGAACGCGATTAAAACTGGAACACGACCTTCTCGTAGAACCATTCCCAGACGCCGTGGAACAGCGAGTAGCCGAGCGCGCGATCCCCGCACTTAATGCGGATATGCGCTTCCTGACCGGACGCGAACAGCGCCCGCGGAATCTTCTTGTCCTCGGGGAAATCCGCGAGGTTGATCTTGATGAACCCGAGTACGATCGGCTCGGATTCGTTGTGGTCGTCGCGGTTCGGCACCGCTTCGCGGGCAATCTGATCTTCGTACAACCGCCCGTAGTATTTCTTGTCCGATTCGCTCGTCAGCAGCAAGTCCACATCGAGGAACTTCCGCTTCCGCTCGCCTTCAATCTTGTGCAGTTTCTCATCTGCGAACGCTTTCAAGATGTGCCCGATGTTCCGTTGCGGGATCTTCACCGTTACGTGCCAATCCCCTTCCCAGTACCCGAGGCGCTGGATCGGCTCGCTCGGCTTCACGGTGCGGTTCAGAAGCTGTTCGCGATTGTCCGCGCTCATGATCGTATACTTCGCGCCCGGCGGCACCTTGCTCGGGTCGAGCTTCGGAGCCAATGCGCGGAACATACCCGATCGGGTCGTGTCCAAGTTGTACAACTCGACGAGTTGCGTCAGATGCCGCGAACTCGACACGATCGCTGCGGCATCGGAAGCCAAGTCGCGCTCGCTGTTCGCGAGGTCCGATGGCGGGAACTTCGACCGGTCGAACGAGCGTACGAGTTCGATTTTCGCTTTGCGGTTATCGATATCGGAGACGAGATCTCGATGGCGCTTGCCGAGTTCTTCGCTGTAAAGTGTGGCAATTTCCGCACCGGGATCGACGCGGTCGCCCGGCTTGTAAAGTAGCGAGCGAATTTGACCCGCATCTAACGGATAGACGAAGCTGATCTGGACCGGCTCGATCTGTCCCTTCGCGTCCATTTTCAGCGGCGCGGGAATAAACACCATCGCCACAGCCAAAATCGCAACGCCTGCGGCAATCGCGGAGCCGATCAACCGACCGCGGCCGCCGATGCCGTCTTGGACTTTCTTGATCGGCCACCAGAGCATCTTGAGTGGAATCGACTTCATCTCGGCGGCGTTGAATAAAGCGGGTGCCGCATGTTTGCCGACGATTTCGAGCTTGCTGATCAGCGGCTCGACGTTCTCCGGTGGGTTGAAGCTTTCGAGCAGCAGCACCGAACGTGCGGGCTTCTTCTCGTCCTTCTCGCGCTCGTCGCGGATCGGCATCACCACCAGTAACTTCGGCTGGCTTTCGGCGAGGTAATCGTCGAGCGCCGCAATCACCGATGGCGGCAGGCTGTCGTCCTTCTCGCCTTTGAACACCAGCTTGTCGCCCCAGGCGAGCACGCTATCGAATAACTGCCGCATCCGGCGAACGTGTGTGGCAGCCTTCTCGACGACATCCGCACCCGACACGGACTCGACGGTGACGTGTTTGCCGTGCCGCACGCCGACGCACAGGCGATCGCACTCGATGAGCTTGCGGCCTTCGTTGGCCACGTGATACGCGCACTCGGTCGTGTTCAGCGTGCCGTGAATGAGCCGTGCGAAACCCTCGACCTGGGCGAAAACTTTATCGAGGCCCGCCGCTTGTCGCGTGTTCGAGAACGTGTGGTACTGGCTGGCGTAACCCGCCATCTGCACCGTGTAGTTGAGGAACGTCGGGTACATCCGCGGGTCGTGCGTCGATTCTTGGAAGATCTCCAGCAGCCCGAGTGGCGACTTGTCGTGCTGTACGATCGGTGCGAACAGCGTGAAGAATTCGGTGAGGTTTCGCGCGGGCACCGGTCCCGGTTCGGCGAGGCCCGAGATCTGCCCTTGCGGCTCGATCATCACCGGTCGCGGCGGTTGTGCCTGGAAGATTTGTCGCAGCACTTCGTTGTGGCACTGCCGCCCGCCCCGCTTCGTATCGAGGCCGACTTTGTCCAAATTGAGTTGGCAAGCGACTTGTAGGAAGCCTTGCGGCGTCCGCAGCCAAACCGCCCCCGCCGGTGCATTGATCGCGGTGAGGGCGCTATTCAGAAAGCGTTCGTAGAAGTCCGTCGGTGCGAGCGTCGAGCCGGCCAACTTGGACGCCTCCGAGAACGCCTCGTCGATTTGTTGGCTGAACCGGTTCTTATCGCTCGGCGGGTTGGTGCTCACGGCAGTTCTCGGGTGAATCGGTAAAGTCAGCCCAATCGGCAAGGGCCGGATTATCATACCCTTACGGCGATGCGGTTACAAGCACACTCGCTGAGCCATCTATATGATGACGCCCTCGACTCTCATCGCTATAGTCGAACTCGACATTTTGTTGCAGACTGCGTGCGACGTGCCAGCGCCGACCGCACGCTCGTTCTATCTTAACTTTATGGTACGCAGCGTCCGTTCGGATCGCTAATCATTTCGACGGGTTCTGAAACCCGACGGATTGAACGAATCGCGAAAACCGTCACTCGGCCGGGTGTTGATTTTCCCACGTCAAGATATGGTGCATCAGGTCCGGCGGGTCGATGGCATCGTTCGGCAGTGGCCATGCGAACCGCTCGGCGGCGGCCAACTGCGACGCGCCACCGCGTTCTTTGTGGCCCGGATCGCACCAGAGTTTGACGAACCGCCCGATCGCCTTGCCGCGCCGACTGAGCCGACGGATGAGCTTGCGGGCATCGTCTTCGTCCCGCGCCGCCTCCGTCAGAAGCCCTGCCCAGTCGGTCACCCAATCGACGAGCATTCGGGCTTCTTCGTCGCCCAAGTCCCGTGTCAGCGACTCATCTCGCGCTATTTCGCGGATGAGCGGATCGCAGTCGACAGTCATTCCGTTCCCCCCCCAACGCCTTCAACCGAACGACTCAGGGTCGGCGGGCGGCCCATCCCCCAACAGGCCGCCGCACCGGTCCCCATCCCCAAGTCATCTCGGTCCCACTCGCGTTTATGAAGGGGCCACATAACAACTACCCGCGCCCATCGCAAGCGCGAATCGAACGGAATTCGAGACGCACTTCCAATCCCGTCGTTTTGAGTTGAGAGTTGAGAGTTGTTAGTGAGGCGCGCACGGTCGCTTCGATCGGATCACGTTCCCGCGGCGGTTTTCAAAATGCCGGCGCTCGACTGCACGATGCGTTTGTGGCGTTTCTTCGGCTCGTCGGTTTCGACTTGCTTCTTCGCGAGGTCTTCGAGGTTGGCCGTGCAACTCGGGCAGCCGATGGTTTTGAGGTGAAATTCGATGTAGTCGGATTGATCGGGGTCGATGGCCTGTAAGAGGAACCCGCCGAGTTGCTCGCGCGTAGGGCACGACAATCGCTCGCGTCGCCAGATCGCGCCGATCGAGTGCTCGCCGCGATCTTCCTGCTGGCGGACTTGGTTGAACAGCGCCTGCACGGCCGGTTGATCGCGCAGCGCCTTCTCCACTCTCGCTTGCTGGTCGTCCGGCAAGGCTTCGTGAATGTAGTCGCGTAGCATTTCGCGAGTGATCGGCGGCATGACGGCATCCGGTATGAGTGGTCCTCTGAGTATACCGGATGCGCAAACGACGGGGCCACCCGCACGGGATTTTCGCCGGTCGGTCGAACTTACGCCAGCGTTCTTGCCGCGCCGTTCCCGCTCATCTTCATCGGTCGCGACATTTCCTCGGAGGTGCCGAGTTCGGCCAAGATCGTGGCCGCTTTGTTGCCGTCGATCGGCGTGTCGAAGGTAATGTACCCGACGAATCGCCCGTTCAGCACCGACATGACGAGGCCATGCAGGTTCAGCCCGGCCAACTCCCACGCCTGCGTCAGCTTCCCGCTGAGGCCTGCGGTATCGTCGCCTTCGACCCGCATCACGACCGGCTCCTGCACCTCGCGCAGGCCCGCCTCTTTCGCGGCCTTCAGTTCGTTCGTGCTCGATAGCGGCGCGACGTACAACTCACCGATCCCCGCTTTCGTTGCCGACCGCTGGCTGTACACGTACTCCAGGTGCGCCCCCGCCTCGGCGAGGGTTTTCAGCTTCGCGGCAATGCCGCCCGGCTTGTCTTCGACTTCCGCATAATAGACGTGAACGCGCTGCATCTTGAAGCTCATCGGAGGAATCTCCTGCGAGTGAAATTGAGAACTGGATGGTTGCGAACACGATCGCATCTTAACGCCATCTACACGGAATGCAACCACTTATACTTCTCGCGGTCGGAAATGAGAAGTTACCGTTAGCCCGACGCGCTGCGAGGGATTGCTATCGTTTCTGCAATGTCGTGCCTTCACGCGGGTTCCCTCTCGCTTGCGCGTCGGGCTAACAAAACGTATCGAATCTCCCCCGCTGCCTCAATAGTTCGTGCCTCGCCTTGACACCTTATGGAGGTTCTGGGTATCGCTGCGGCCACACGGTGAATGAATTCCCTTGCAGGATGGTCTCATGCGCTTATCACGCCGCCAGATGATCGGTTCGACGCTCGCACTCGTCGCGTCGGGGTTGCCCGTTTTGGCACAGTCGGAGTCGGTGCGCCTCGCCGAAGACACGAAGCCGGGCGAGTTCCAGCGCTTCGATATTACGCTCGCCGTTTCCGGCGCGATGAAGGTCGATCGCGAAGGGAAGATCGAACGGCTGCCGCTCGAAACGCGCGCGAAGCATCAGTTCGTCGAGCGGAACGAAGTCGCCACGGGAACGGGCACCGGCAAAGTTGTGCGTTACTACACCGAAGCGACGTCGGATAGTTTCGTCGGTGGCGAAAAATCGAAGCGATCACTCGGTGCGGACCGCCGCTTAATTGTCGCTCAACGCGGCAACGACGGCACCGTGCAACTCAACCCCGATGGCCCGCTGACCCGCGATGAACTCGACTTAGTGGCCGAGCATTTCGATACCTTCTGCCTGCCGTTATTGCTTCCAAACAAGGACGTCAAGCCCGGCGAGACGTGGCCGATCAGCCCCGAGGCCGCCCAGACGGCGTGCCTGTTTGCAGGACTGATTAAGAACGAACTCGTCGGCAAACTGATCGAAGTGAAGGACGGCAAAGCGAGTTTCGCGATCGACGGCAAAGCCGAAGGCATCGAGCACGGTGCGAGCGTGAAAGTCGCGATCGCGGCTCGCGGAACCTTCGATATCGTTGCGAAAAAGGTCGTTGCGTTGACGTGGGAACAAACCGACGACCGCGATCGTGGGCCGATCGGACCGGCGATCGAAGCGAAGGCGACGATCGTGCTGACCCGCACGCCGGTGCCCGAGGAGCCGAAGGAACTGTCGGCCGCCGTTCGCGAGAAACTCCCCGCCGACGGGAAGATTCCCGAACTGCTGATGCAGCTTCGCCACACGGAAGCGAACGCGAAATTCGAAATGGTCTACCCGCGCGATTGGCACATCGTGGTGCAAAACCAGACGCACCTCGTGATGCGGTTGATGGTGAAAGGCGAACTGATCGCGCAGGCGACGATTGCCGAATGGAAGCCGACCGACCTCAAGGGCGACCGCAAAGCGACGCTGAACGAGTTCGTCGATGCGACTGCGAAACAAGCCAATTGGGAGCCGAAAAAGGTACTCGATAACGGCCCCGTCCCGGCGGGACTCGGTCGCCAACTCTATCGTTTGTCGGCGGCGGGCCTGCAAGACGGCATGGCCGTCGTGCAGTCGTTCCACCTGCTTTCCGGACCCGATGGCCAACAGATCGCCGTCACCTGCCTGACGAAACAAGAGACCGCCAGCAAGGTCGGCACCCGCGATGTCGCGCTCGTCAATGCGATCGATTTCCCCGCGAAGAAGTGAACCGACGGCGAACGCGCTAGCCGATGGCTCGCGCGACTTCGCCAGTTCGCGACTTCTCTCCTCCCCATCCGCGGTTCGGTTTGTTATCGTGATAATGTCCGCGGGTTTGGCACGGAAATCGGCGATTGTCGATAGGAACCGCCGAACCGACGGGAGTAGATGAGGACGGTATGCGGATCGGAATCATCAGCGATACCCACGACCGGCTGGAAATAGTCGCCGATGCGGTACGCCTGTTGGCCGAGAATCAGGTCGAACTCATCTTGCATTGCGGCGACATCGAAACGCCAGAGACGGTCGCACTCTTTCGACCGATTCCCACGCACTTCGTATTCGGCAACTGGGACAAAGAGAAAGTGAAACTCGCTGCCGCGATTCGCGATGTCGGCGGCCACCACCACGAATCGTTCGGCGCGATGGAACTCGTCGGCAAGCGCATCGCCTGGGTTCACAGCCACGACCGCCACCAGTTCTACGAACTCGAACACTGCAATTACTTCGATTACGTCTTCTACGGTCACACGCACATCCGCGAGCAACACCGCACCGGGAAAACGCTCGTCGCCAACCCCGGCGCGCTCTTCCGTGCGAACCCGAAAACCTGCATCGTTCTCGATGTTGCGACCGGCGAAGTGAAACCGATCATCGTGCCGACCATCGGCAAGCCCGGCGACTCGATGCACTCGGCCCCAGGTTTGGTCAATCGATCCTCGCCGAGCCTGCCGCCATTACCGCCAGAACCGGGCACGAAGGAAGTCTGAGAGATCGGCCTACGCTGCGACGGACTTCACGACTCCGCTGCGCTACCGACGTGGTCGGCGATCAGCGCGTCGTCGCGGGTGATGCCCTTCTTTTTGAGCTTGGTGTGCAGCGTATCGCGCGACATTCCGAGGATTTGTGCGGAGCGGCTGACGTTGCCGCCGGTTTGCTTCATCGCCTTGCGGATCGCCCACGTTTCGAGCGTGTCGATGTCCAAACCCGGTGGCAGATCGAGGAGCGAACTGATCGGCTCGGAGACCGCGCCGAGTGGCAGATCGGCGGCGTCGATCGTTTCCGAATCGGTCATAACGGCCGCACTTTCGAGCACCGCACGCAGTTGTCGCACGTTCCCCGGCCACGCGTACGCTTGCAGTTTCCGCACCGCCGCCGAAGTCAGTTTGAACGAACGCCGACACTGCACCGAAAGCCGTTCCAGGAAGAACCCGGCCAGTTCGGGGATGTCCTCGGCATGTTCGCGCAATGCGGGTACTTTCAGTGAAATCACCTTCAGCCGAAAGAGTAAATCTTGGCGAAACTTGTTCTGTCGCACTTCGCGATCGAGGTCGCGATGCGTCGCCGCAATCACGCGCACATCGACTTTGACATCTTTCGTCCCACCGACGGGGCGGAACGGTTTGCCTTCGATCACGCGCAACAGTTTCGCCTGACACTCGAGTGTCAGTTCGCCGACTTCATCGAGAAACAGCGTGCCTTCGTCGGCTTGTTCAAAGAGGCCCGGATGATCGCGGTCGGCCCCGCTGAACGCGCCTTTGCGGTAGCCGAACAGTTCCGCTTCGAGCAATGTCGGCGTGATGGCGGCACAGTTGACGACGACGAGCGGCCCACCCGCACGGTGGCTCTTCGTGTGCAATGCCTGCGCGACGAGCTCCTTGCCCGAACCGCTATCGCCGTGGATGAGCACGGTGAACGGCAACGGGGCGGCCTTGGCGATCTGCTGACGGAGCGACATGATCGCGGAGCTATCGCCGATCAATTCGTCGGTCGTTGGTACGGTCGCCCGTAGGCGATTGTTTTCGGCTTCGAGTTTGCGGCGGTTGCGGTGCAGTTCCAACCCGCGGCTGAGGTAGCCACCGACGGCTTCAATGAATCGCACATCGCGCTCGGAGAACCCGGTGCCCGTGCGGTACACGTGGAGTGCCGCATAGATTTCGCCGTTCGCCGATAGCGGCAAGCAGAGCGCATCTTGGTAGGCGAACAGGCTTTCGGTGCCCGCTTGCGCTTGATGTTTTGCGGTATCTTGCGAGTGCCAGATCGTTTTCTTTTCCGTGCGGACTCGCTCGGTCAAACGTCGGCTGAGGGGGACATCGACGGCGGACTGTTCGGGGAAGACGAACTTCGGCAAAGGATCGGTCGGGTCGAGGCTGAGGTAGCCCGCGACTTTTGCGGCCGTCTGCGTGAGTACGGACCGTAGCGCCAGGCGGATCATCGCATGTGGGTCGGTCAGTTCGACGGCGGCCGTCATGAACCGACAGAGCGCGGTCAGTTCGTCGACTTTCAGTTGCGACGCGGCCGACTCCACGAGCGAATCGTTGAGTAAGTGACCCTTCTTGCCGGAGCGAATTCCTTCGGGCGTTCGCCGGTCCACTGCGTGCGCGACGGCTGCCGTCGCTTGGCGTTCGGGCGAATTAAACGAAGCCAGTTCGGGGTTCGCCGTTTCGAGGTTCGTATCGACCATCTCGCGATAGGCGAGCGGGTTGGCAGCGGTTTCGGTCAGCGAGTGCAACGAAGAACCCGGCTCCTTCTTGTCCGAAAACGAAAACTGAAAGACCGTCGTGCCGATTTGTAGCGTCGAACCGTGGGCCAACTCCGACGAGCCGTTGACCTTCAGGCCGTTCACGCGGGTGCCGTTCAGGCCGAAGTCGCGGACGACCCAACGGCCTTCTTCGAAATAGACTTTGGCATGGAGGCGCGATGCGAGATCTTCCTGAAGCACGACGGTACTATCGCGGCTTCGCCCGAGCGTCGCAGGCTGACCGGGAACCAGTTCCACGCACTGGGGGTCACAGTCGCCGATTTCCAGGGTGAGTCGTGCGCGCATGCGTGTCTCTTCGGTAATCACCGGTCGTCACTTCCGATTTCCACGCGACATCGGCTTAGAAATCTACCGCCATTTGCTATAGCATAGCATGAAGATCGCAAGCGAGTCGGGATGCGTACCAACTCCGTTCTCACCCGGAAATTTCGCCGCAACCGCCGCCGTTTCCACACTGAAGATGAGCTACACCATGCAAACGATTATCGAAGGAAAAGCCTACGTTTTAGGCGATAACGTCGATACCGATCAGATCATCCCCGCCGAGTATCTGACGTACAATCCGTCGATTGCCGCCGAGTACAAAATGTTCGGAAAGTTCGCGCTCTGCGGCGTGCCACCCGGTGCGGCGGGGCTGCCGAAGGGGCACGTGCCGTTCCATAGCCCTGCCGACGAATTCGTCTCGCCGTACAAAATTATTGTCGGCGGCAGAAACTTCGGCTGCGGTTCGAGCCGCGAACACGCACCGATCGCGTTGGCCGCCGCCGGGATTCAGTGCGTGATCGCCGAGTTTTACGCGCGGATCTTTTATCGAAACAGCGTCAACGGCGCATACCTCGTCCCGATCGAATGCCCGACGCGATTGATCGACACGATCTGCACCGGCGACGAGTTGCGCGTCGATTTGGCCAAAAGCGAACTGAAGAACCTCACCACCGGCGACACGTGGACGATCAGCTCGCTGGGCGAAGTCGCACCGATCATCGAAGCGGGCGGGATCTTCAACTACGCGAAAAGCGTCGGCATGTTGAAGGCGTAAGCGAGAAGATTTTAGGTAGCACATCCGCCGAAAGTCCCGATTACGTGGGGGCACGTTTTTACGTGCCATTTTTGAAAATGGCACGTAAAAAACGTGCCCCACATCGATACGTCGTCGCGGGTTTCCCTCACTGGCGCGCCAGAGAGGGATTGTTATCGGCGATCGCTGGGTAGACCGCGACATCCGCTTTCACAAGCTGGGAACTCCCCACGGACGGTCGTCCGTGGGCTTTGGTTGACCCATACGAATTCGCGCAGTGAAAAAACCCAAGGC
Source organism: Limnoglobus sp. (assembly GCA_043757025.1). Taxonomy (GTDB): domain Bacteria; phylum Planctomycetota; class Planctomycetia; order Gemmatales; family Gemmataceae; genus Limnoglobus. Next base: position 348 of record JAYVQG010000220.1, on the reverse strand, counting down.
GATCCGACGTAAGTCGACATTTTCGACGTGCGCAGAAGTGTCTCCAAGTGTCGTGAGAATGTCGCGAAGTGTCGTGAAAGTGTCGCCACTTGCGCCGATTGTCGAATCGAGAGCAATCGACATAACTCGCGATAAGAGTAAAAGATACGGCAAACGGATCAGTGGTTTGCGGTCAAAAAAGCGACTTTTTGGATCGCAAAAACCGGAAAAACACCCCAAAAAACGGTTTTGAAGCCGCCGCAATTGTGACTTATTACCTCGGCTCGTATGATGCTCATTCACGAAAGTCTTGAAAACGAGGCGTTTGTGTGTGTGTTTCCAGCTTGTAGAGTGTCGGTATTTCGAGCC
>JAYVQG010000219.1:0-24794 GCA_043757025.1 Limnoglobus sp. | reverse complement strand
GATTCCGAAATCGGGAATGATTCCAGGGATGGGTGGGTGGGTAAGTGGTGGAATCATTCCCTGCTACCCAAAATCGCCGCAATTGGAACCAGGCCATTCTCGAATATCTCATTTCTAGAAAAACATTTGCATAGTGGGTTTCGTGCGGGTACTCTACCTACGAATCGCTAACTTCTTCCCACACGGCAGAATATGGCACTCACCATCATCGGCGTTTTTCTGGGCACGTTGGCCGAGGGGATCGGCTTCCTCCTTTGGCAGCAAGATCCGGGTTCCGCGTCCGGCCTTTCCATGCTGATCGCCGGCGGGCTTTTCGGCTGGTTCCTGACGGCATTACTGGTGCGATTCTCGCAGGCGTCGCATCCGCGGCGGGCCGATAAAGTCTGGAAAGCGATCGTGTTGCTGTTCGGTTTGGCGTTGTTCAAGGTTCTGCTTTGGCTCGCGTGGTATTGGCTCTTCATGCACTCGCAACTGACGTTGGCCACGGCCTTCTTGATAATCGGCTTTCACTTCAAACACGTCTTGGGCATCGTCCAGATTTCGGGCCGGTCGATTCAACCGACGACCTGGAACCCGATCACGATTTTAGCGACGCTCTCCGCCGCCGGGGGTGCCGCCGTCTGGGTGGCGATCGTCCACCTCGGGTACGGAGAGTACGGCATGTATGCGGCGCTCGCCGTGTGGCTCATATACTCGTTCGCCGAGAACATGCTTCAGTTCCTGGCCGGCGGATTGTTCGACCCGCCACCGCACGCGCAATCGCCGTTCTCGATCGTCACCGAAGTCGATCGAAATCGAGTTTTAGCCGTCAAAACGATCATCGCACCGTATCGCGCGAAACCGCAAGTCGTTCGCGCGATGTTCCAAAAATACACGCGGCTACACTTCTGTTCGTTCATTCTCATCGAACGCGAGGGCGACAACGCCACGCTGATTTTTGAAGGCAACATCGACGGTCCGGCCTTGAGCTTTCTCAAGGACTTGGCGGATCGCGACCGACAGTTCCTGAACGACGTGTATCGGGGTACGAAAAAGGGCAAAGATGTTTTTCCCATCTTGGGCACCACTCAGGAAGTGGCCGACTTTCTTGCCGAAAACGACTATGGGGCATCGGCCATGTACGTCGGCCAACCGGGCGTCACTCGAGATCACATCGAACGCGATGATTCGCTGCGAAAGCTCGTCGAAACCGAGTTGGACGCGAACCATCAGATCTACGCGCATCTGTCGGCGGACGCTTGTCGAAAAGCGATTCGAGACTTCGTCGAAACGAAACCGGAATTCGCCTGGACGAAAGAAACGGTACCTACGCTGTTGCGGGTTCGCTTCGGCAGGAACGTACTCATTCTCGCACTGGTCGGCATCGCGCTCGGCCTCATCGGTATCGCCTTGGCCACCGCAACCGTCGATGGCTACCTCACGCTCTTACTCGCGGCTATCGCGGTTGCTGTCGGCATCGGGTTCGCGATAACCGCCTACCTGCGTTGGCTGCAGTATCGAGAAAATACCGATGTCGAAAATCGTATCGTGGCACCGCTCGACCATTTGTTACACTTGCAAAAAAGCGAAGATTTGCAGTTGCAAAATCACCTCGTCAGTATCACCGATGCGAAAGACGGTTGGTTGCGGCTTCTGACGATGCGGGCCGTCTTGGCGGTCATCGACACGATGGCACGTTACGTCTCCACGCGCGGAAATTTAAGCGGCATCGTCACGATCCACTTCGCGCGTTGGGTCGTGCTGACCGCGCCGAACCGATTGCTCTTTCTCAGCAACTACGATGGCAGTTGGGAAAACTACCTCGGCGAATTCGTCGACCGTGCGAGTCGTGGTCTCACCGCCGTCTGGAGCAACACGCAGTTGGGGAAGGATCGCGGATTCCCCACGACGCACGGGTTGTACCGCGTCGGCGGATCGCGCGACGAACAGTGGTTCAAAAACTACGCGCGAACGAGCCAGCGAACCGACCTGTTGTGGTACAGCGCCTACCCCGAACTCACCATGAAACACATCACCAATAACCGCGAGTTTCGCTTGGGGTTGTTCGGCCCGGTTACCGATACCACCCGTTGGCTTCAAAGACTTTAACATCGAGATGTTACCGATGAACGAATTACAACACGCAGACATTCAAGGGATCGTGTTTAGCAGCTACGGCGACAGGATGCACGAGGCGTCGTATCACCTCCTGCGAATCGGCGAGCCAATCCGCGCGAATGCGTGGCTGGCCGACTTGGTACACCGAGTGACGCCGGGCATGACGAAGCCGATCGTACCGCAGGCGTCGTGCTTGAATGTGGCGTTCACGCGATCCGGCTTGGAAAAGCTCGGCGTGGCCGCAACGACCATCGACGCAACGTTCGAGCCGGCCTTTCAAGATGGCATGATCTCCGAGCGACGAACGCGAATCCTCGGCGACACGGGGCCGTCGGCACCAGATCGGTGGCAATGGGGTAACGAGTCGAAGCCCGTCGATGTGCTGTTGCTGCTGTTCGCACCCGATGCGGCGGCGTTGAAAGCATTCGAAGCCAACGAAGCCAATAAATATGCAGCGCACGGATTGTCGTTGGTCGTCGATCCGATCGCGGCTACGCCATTGGACCCGAAGGAGCGATTCTCGCGCGAGCATTTCGGTTTTGCCGATGGCATCTCGCAGCCGAAACCCGTCATCGCGAACGCGGAGCTAGAGTTAAATGCCTTGCTCGTGGACGAACCCCAGGCCGTCCCTGCGGGCGAATTCGTGTTCGGCTACACGAATGCCTACTGGAACGAAACGTTGATTCCCGGTTGGCAAAGCGTCGCCTCCGGAGCCAAGCCACTCGGCCTGAACGGAACCTATCTCGTCGTGCGCCAGTTCGAGCAGGACGTCAGCGCGTTCTGGAATTTCCTGCGGACGACGATGAAGCACGACGATAAACGGACCGAGTGGCTCGCGGCCAAAATGGTCGGGCGATGGCCGAGCGGGGCACTCGTCCGAGAGGGTCAACTGACCGATCCGGGGTTACCTGCGAACGGCGAAAATGCGTTCGATTTCACCGACGACCCGCGCGGTACCGGCGCGCCGATCGGATCGCACATCCGCCGGTCCAACCCGCGTGGAACCGAACTGGCCGACGAACCAAAAATGTCGCTCATCGTCGCGGGACGGCACCGCGTGTTGCGGCGCGCACGCAGTTACGGGCCGTTCGCAAAAGATAAGTACGTGCCCGACAATCTCAAACGCGGGTTGATGTTCATCGGCTTGAATACGAACATCGAACGCCAGTTCGAGTTCGTCATGCATTCGTGGATGCACAATCCCGTGTTCGGCTCGCTGTATCAAGAAACCGACCCGCTCGTCGGCGACCCGTCGCGAATCGTCGACCCTCAATTTCAAACGACGACGACGACATCGTTCTCGATCCCCGCGACGCCAATCCGCGAGCGAATCCCGAACATCCCCCGTTTCGTGACCGCGATCGGCGGCGCGTACTTTTTCCTTCCCGGACTCGACGCGATTCGCAAGTATTTAGCCGCGACGCAGAATTAGCCGCGACGCGCAGGCTTTGCGAAGCGGAGTGCGTGGGCATGCTCACTTCACCAACGTCGCAACGTGTTGTCGCAGTTTCTTGAGGTTGCCCTCGAACGCCTCGGTTGCGCCGTCGCGGCTGGTGGGCATTCCGTCGTAATAACCGCGGATGATTCCCGCTTTGTCGATGACGGCCAATCGCGAACTGTGGTCGAATTCGTCGCCCGCCGCACCGCCCACTTTCTTCATGGCCAATAACTTGAAACCGCTCGTGGCCAGTTCGTGAACGATCGCTTCCTTGCCCGTGAGGAACAACCAGCGTTCGGGGTCGGCGCGGAAGCGGTCCGCATACTTTTTGAGTTCGTCCGGCGTGTCGCGGTCGGGGTCGATCGTGAACGTGACGAAGCGGACATTTGGCTCGTTGGCGAGTTCCGATTGCAATCGTGCCACGGTGGCGGTGACGGCAGGGCACGGACCGGAACAACGGGTGAACACGAACGACGCCACCCAGACTTTGCCGAGCAAATCCGCCTTCGTAACAGTCTTACCGCTACGTTCGTTCAGCGTGAATTCGGGAACGGGGTAGGAAATCTCAGATTCGGCGTTAGTCGGCAACGACGGCTGACACGATGTTGTCACAAGCAAGCAAAAAAGCATCAGCGTGCGAGTCGATATTGTAATCACGGTACTAATGCACCTCTTGTTCTATTTCCGTGTTTTCAGTGAATTCCGTGGTTCTCTTCAATCTTCAATCAACCACGGAAAACACGGAAATGAAAACGCAAACTTGAAAACCGTTAGCCGATGTAGCGCGGCAGCAACCAGTCGATAATCAGCAGGGCCATCACGCCCATCAAGTAGATGAGCGAGCCGCGCAGAACCTGTCGTGCCGAGCGTTCGGTGCGGTTGCGTCCGAAGCGAATGGCTCGCGTCAGGAACCAGACGCCGAGCGCGAACGAACCAATCAGGAAGATCTCGCGGGCCGAGCCGATCAGGTACGGCGTCGTGCCGACGGCGATCAATAACACGCAGGTGGCGATGGTCGCAACACCCGTCCAGTAGCCATCGGCACGCTCGACGCACGGCAGCATTTTCATGCCGCCGCGGGCGTAATCGTGGCGATGCATATACGCGATTGAGAAGAAGTGCGGCAATTGCCAAACGAACAAAATCAGGAACATCGCGAGTGCATCGGTGGTGAGCGTACCGTGTGCGGCACACCAACCGATGACGGGGGGCAACGCGCCGGGAATCGCTCCGACGACGGTGTTCCACGCGGTGAGCCGCTTCATCGGCGTGTAAACCGCAACGTAAAGGAACGCCGTTGCGGCCGCGGCAATCGCGGCCGACGGGTGTTGCGGGATCGCAAACGCGAGGTACGCCACGCCGAGAATCGCGAGCGTCGCGCCGAACGCAAAGACATCGGCGGGGTTCATCCGGCCCGATGGCAGTGGCCGGTTCGACGTGCGATTCATGCGGGCATCGGCACGGCGTTCGAGCCAGTGATTGAGGGCACTTCCGCCCGCCGCAACGAGCGCCGTACCGATCAGCGTGTGCAACAACATCTGCAAACTCGGCGACGGCGCAGCCCCGAGGAAGAAGCCGACGGCCACGGTGAACAGCGCCATGAATGCGATTCGCGGCTTCGTCAGTTCGAAGTAGTCGGCCATCCGCGAACGCACCGCCGCGCTCTGTTCGGCCGCGTCGGGGCTAGGCAGGGTCATGGTGGCAGTCAGTGTTCGCATAATGTCTCTTGAATCCTGAACCCGGAATTTAACCGCAGAGTCCGCAAAGAACGCTGAGAATACAACAATCCTGTCGACCATTCACTCGTCCGTTTTCTGACCTCTGCGTTCTCAGCGATCTCTGCGGTTAAATATTACTTAGCTATTTTTAGGGATTCGCATCGAGATCGGATGCGCTCAAATCTCGAAGATTCGCCGTTTCCTCGTCGTCGCTGGTCGGTAATGGCGGGCGGCCCAATCGCACCGCGAGTGCCACTGTTGCCGCGAGTAACCCCGCGCCGATCAGTTGGTGCCCCGTTCGCGTCAGGGCGTCTCGCACCTTCACGACGCGCTCGATCGGCAGGATAAACGCTTGCGGGCCGCTCGTCGTGAACTTACCGATGTACGCTTCGACGCCGAGCACGAGTTGCACCGCGAGTACGATCATCAGGTGGTACGCACCAGATGCAAATTTCGCGCGCACGATCGGCGACGACAGGATGCGAACGGAGAGCCAAACCAGTACGCCGGTAAGGGCGAACGCCGTCAGAATGTGCAACCGCTGCGCGAACACCGAGCCGATGTGGCGGACCATGACAGCCCAAATTAGCTGTAAAACCAGCAGCCCGACCGCAAACGCGGCGAAGCGGGCAAAGCTCTGGCGCGTGGCGTTCGGAACCGAATCGTTACGGTGTCGCGGCGCGGCCAGTACCATCGCGGCGATGAACGTGGCGAAGGTAATCTGCCCGAAGACGCCGTGAATCGCGGCGAGTTTCGTGCCCATCAGTGCATCCAAGAACACGCGAAACCCGCCGAGTAAACCCTGCGCCATCACGAACACGAGGCCCACGCCCGCCGCGCCGCGAACCCAGCCACCCGCCGTGCCAGTGCCCGCCGCGAATCCGCTGATAAGCAGCACGCCAATGGCGAGTACACCCGTCGCCACGCCTTGAGCCACGGGCCAATTCGCGATGTTGTTAAGCAGTTGGCTTTCGACGATGCGCTGTTCGTAGTCGCGCTGTTTCGGGTCGAGTTGCTTTTGCGCACGTGCCGTTTCTTGAATCGAATGCCAGACTTTACCCATGCCGCGATGGAACTCGCCGTACGCGACTAACAACAGCACGACGGCACCGAGACCGATCCAACGCAGACGTTTGTTCGGCTCTACGAACCATGCCCACACGGCGAAAACCGTGGCCGCGCCACCGACGAGCCAACCGGACAGCCGGTGCGTGTGTTCGAGCAAAAAACCGACTTCCAAGCTCGTCCAATCTTTATCCAGCAAGTACCACGGTTCGGTCGGCCAAACGGGGTCGGCCATGCCAACGCGGAACGATGTGACGAACCCACCGAGCGCGAGCAGCAGCACCGTCAACAGCACCGTAACGATGGCGCAAATGCGAACTCCACGCGGAACGGGGCGAACGATTTCAGCACGGTCGTCGGTCATATTGTCGTCTCGATCAATCATTCAGATTTAACCGCAAAGAACGCAAAGAAAACGATCGCGAATCTCAATCACAACATCGTGTAAAGCTTGATAACTCAGCGTTCTCTGCGCCCTCCGCGGTTAAAAGTCTTTTCCGATCTTTGCCACTTACTTCGCATCCGGGTAAATTTTCGCACGCAATTCCGCTGGCAACTGACGAGGCACGGACAGTGCCCGCAGGAACGCGACGACGTCCCAAGTGTCGGCGTCGCTCAGGCTACCGGCGGCGGGCATTCCCGATGGGGCAATCCCGCAACGCACGCGCTGAAAAAGCGCGGTCGGATCGCCACCGCCACGCCACTCGCCGAGCGTCAGGTTCGACGGTCGCACGGCCACGCCCCAGACATCGTAAAGGTAGTGCGTCTCACGGCCGTAGTCGCGATGGCACGCCGCACACCCCGCCACCTGAAACGCACCATGCCCGCGGCGTATGCGATCCTCTTGCGCCAAATCCGCTGGCACTTCGGGTACGATGATTTTGGAACGATCCGCCGCAATCCATTCCGCAAGCCAGTGCTTCGCCCGCTTCGCGGCGAGTTCGGCAATCGTACCGTCGAGGCCATCATCACCCATAACCGCAGTCAGGACATCGAATTCAACTTGCCCGCGCAAACTGAGGAAGATCGTGTAACTCACGAGGGCTTCGAGATCGACTTCAGGGAGCAATCCGTACGGCGGCATCGCATTCCCCGCGATGCCGACCCGCAACACGCGAAGCAGGTCGGCACGGCTCGGGCGACCGACTCCACCGGGTGTCGAGACGTACTTCGCTTTGCCCAAGCGGAAATCGCGCGGGTGCGGGTAAACCCACATTCCCGTTGGGCCGCGACCGTTGCCGTTGGTGCCGTGGCACTGCACGCATTTGTCTTTGTAAAGCCGACTCCCGAGCGCGAGGCGTTCGGAGTTTAACCCGAGCGAATCGCCATCATCGACTGTCGGCGCAGCGGGGGTGCCGAAGATTGACAGGAGACTGTCATCGAGTTCGCGACGTTCGCCGGTCGGCAGGGTGCTGGGGTCGAGCGTATGCCCGCCGAAGGCATCGAGTTCGCGAATGGCATCGTCGAGTTTGCCGTTGTCGTGCAGGCGAAGGGGCGGAATCGATGGCAACCGTACGACGAGGCGATCCGTGCGTGGCGGAAATTGCATCGCGGGGTCGTAGCCACCGGATTCGGTGTCGCCACACCCGCCAACGAACGAGGCGAGAGACAGGCCGAGCAGCCCGGCGATTCCCCCGCCGGCCAGTATCGTACGTCGTCGCATAATGTTACAGTTCGAGGTCGTCGATCGAGGAAATCCGGATCGCACGCAGGATCGCGTGCTGCAATCGTGGGGCTTCCGTTACGGCTCGAATCCGCGACTCGACTTCCGGCGGAACCTCGCCAAAGCGATCGCGAAGAATCATCAACAAGGAGTTCTGTTCGCCTTTCAGCAAACCGATTGCCTGGCCTTTTTCGAGGCCTTTGATCTCGCCTTTGATCTCGCCTTCTTCTCGGCCTTCTTGAAGGATCGCCTGATACGTCGATGACTCTTTCATGCCTCGGACCCTCGTGTATGCATTATCAATCTCAATTCCAGTATACCGCAAACCGAGCAGGATATACCCGCACGTCAGCAGGAATATCCGGGCGGCGTCGGGCACTTGTTCGGCTCGCAATCGCTCGTCGATGCGATCGACCAGCGTGCCGAGTTGCCCGGCGGCTTCATCGGTGAGAAGGACCAACGGCAGCGCCCCGATGCCACTCGCCATCAGCGGCTCGACGTGAAGTTCCCACACTTTCACCACGTAATATTCGAAGCGGTGATATTCGTGCCCATCGTGCCGCCTTCGACTGACGACGCCGGTGATGTCCATCGCGTTGGCTTCGGGCCGCAGCAATAATGCAACCGAATACACGGGGCCGCCGTAACGGTCGTGCAGCAGTGCGCTGTATCGCAGCAACCGCCCTGGAAAGCTGCCGTCCCACGACGCTTGCGGCTCGATGTGAAGGATGCCTTCGGCGGGCGGTCGCAGCCGGAACGCTTTGTCCGCCGACATCTGCACCGTCGATAAATCGACGTCGAGTGGCTCGACTTCGAGGTCGGCAGATAATCCGAGACGCGGCCCGAGCCAATCGGCCCAATCGACCCAATCGACCGCAAAGACGTTCAGCAAATCCTTCAGTGTCGTATCGAACGGCTTGGTCATCGCGTCGACTCCACCGTTTTCAAAACGCGAAGTAATGCCGCGTTAAGAAGTCGGTGAGCGTGAACAGGAACAGCAGGAAAGTCCAGAAGATGCTGGCGGCTACGACGAGCCACGTGAGCTTGTCGGACTGCTTGAGGTCCATCGAGAACACGCCGACGATGGCGGCTTGCACGACGGCGATGGCGAGACTCACCCATACTTTGAGCGGGCCGATTTCGAGGAAGCCGACCATCAGCGCCATCGCGGTCATGCCGGCGAGGACGAGGAAGATCATGGTCGACGCGCCTACCGAGGGCGGGCCGGCGTGTTCGTGTTCGAAGACGGTCGGTTTTTGTGCAGACACAGTCGGACTCCGGCAGAGATTGTGTGGTGGCTTACTATTTGATGTAGCTGGCCTCTGTGAGGCCGGTTTACAAGAACCGGGGTCACAGACCCCAGCTACAAAAAAGTAAATACATTCGGCTTACAGGTGTAAATGGTCGGCGTGATGGTGCCCGGCCATGTACAACAGCGGCAGCAGGAAGATCCAGACGACTTCGACGAAGTGCCAGTAGAGGCCGAGGACTTCGACGTAGACGTAGCGTTCTTGCGGGCGGAAGAAGCCGAGGTTCGCGAGCACCAGTTGCCACAGAAGGAGGCCGATGCCGACGATCATGTGGACGACGTGCAGCCCCGTCATGCTGTAGTAAAACACGAAGAACAACCGCGCGCGGTCGAAGTCGACTTCCTTCAACTTCTCGGGATGTTCCTTGTAATAGTGCTTCTCCTTCAGCACGTGTTCGAGCTTCTGCCCGAACAGGCTCACCGTCTTGTGTTGGTCCAGAACCGAATGGCTATCGTGATCGCTGACGATGGCAGACTTCGCGCTCGGGATCAGGCCTTCTTCGTAGTCGACGTAGTATTCGCGGGCCTTGAAGCCCAGGAACGCGGTGCCGAGGAAGATCGTGACGGCGAGCCACATTTTGAGGTTGGGCTGGTTGCCGTTGTATGCTGCGCGAATCGCCAACGACATCGTGAAGCTACTCGTGAGTAGCAAGAACGAGTTGATGCCCGCGATCAGCGGATTGAGCGCGGTGCTGGCGGCTTCAAATTCGATCGGGTACCAGATGCGGTAGCAGGTGTACGCGCAGATGACCCCGGCGAAGAAGAGCACTTCCGTCACCAGGAATAGCCACATGCCGAAGCGCACGGAGGCCTGTTGCTGGCGCAGGTTGTTGAAGTGGTGCGCGACGATTGGCGGATTGCCTTCGGTCGCGTGTGCGGTGCTAGTGGCCACTCTTCGCTCCTTCTTTCCCGGTGTGCCCGTGCGTGCCGTTCGCGTGAACGGTCTCCGGTCCGGTTTCCAGTGCATACCGGCTCGGCATCGAATATTCGTAGGGGCCGTGCGTGACGATCGGCAGTTCTTCAAAGTTGTGCATCGTCGGTGGGCTAGGCGTCTGCCATTCGAGGCCGGTCGCCCGCCACGGATTCGCCCCCGCGCGACGGCCGAAGAACAGCGACGCGGTCAGGTAGAACAACGGCATCGCATAGCCGATACCCTGGATGCTCGCACCGGCCGTCGACAGGATGTTCAACATCTGGAACTCGGGCGGATAGTACGGGTACCGTCGCGGCATCCCGTGGTAACCGGCGACGAACTGCGGCAGGAACGTCAGGCTGAAACCGACCAGCATCGTCACCGCGGCCAGTCGGCTCCAGAAGTCCGAGTACATTCGCCCCGTCATTTTCGGCCACCAGAAGTGCAGGCCCGCTTGCCATGCGAACATCATCCCGCCGACCATCGTGAAGTGGAAGTGCGCGACGATGAAGTAGGTATCGTGCAAGTGAATATCGGTACCCATCACGCCGAGGAACAAGCCCGTCAGCCCGCCGATGGTGAACAACACGATGAACCCGATCACGAACAGCATCGGTGCCTGGAACGAGATCGAACCCTGATACAGCGTGGCCGTCCAGTTGAAGACTTTAATCGCACTCGGCACAGCCACGAGCATCGTGATGATGCTGAACACCATACCGAGGTAGATGCCTTGGCCGGATAGGAACATGTGGTGGCCCCAGACGAGGAAGCCGACGACGGCGATCCCAATGGTGCTCCACGCGACGGCCTTGTAACCGAAAATGTTCTTGCGGCTGAAGCAGGTAATGACTTCGTTGATGACGCCCATACCGGGCAGAATCATGATGTACACGGCAGGGTGCGAGTAGTACCAGAACAGGTGCTGGAACAACAGCGGGTCGCCGCCGAGCGACGGGTCGAAGATCCCGACGCCGAACAGTCGCTCCACGGCCAGCAGCACGATCGTCACCGCCAGCACGGGCGTGCCGAGAATCTGAATCACGCTGGTCGCATACATTGCCCAGACGAACAACGGCATCCGGCCCCACGTCATGCCGGGGGCGCGCATCTTGTGGATCGTCGCGATGATGTTCAAGCCGGTGAGGATCGACGAGAACCCCGTGATGAACACGCCGACACCCGCGAGTAGCACGTTCATGTGCGAGTATTTCGAACTATACGGCGGATAGAACGTCCAGCCGGTATCGAGGCCACCGATGAGTAGCACCGCGACGAAGAACGCCGCCCCGAAGATGTAGACGTACCACGACGCGAGGTTCAGCTTCGGGAACGCCATGTCCTTCGCGCCGATCATCATCGGTACGAAGAAGTTCCCCAGCACACCCGGTACGACGGGGATGAGGAACAAGAACAACATGATCGTACCGTGGGCGGTAAACGCCTTGTTGTACTGATCGAGTTCGAGGATTGCCCCGGTCGGTTGCAGCAAGTTGATCCGCACCAGTCCGGCGGCGAGTCCACCGAACACGAAGAAGATCGACACCGAAACGAGGTACAGGATGCCGATCCGCTTGTGGTCGACGGTCAGCAGCCACGACAGCCAGCCGTAGTCGTTGTTCAGGTAGTGAACGGCGGGTGGGCCATCGACATCGCGAACGGGCGGGGCCGTCTGCGGGGTGTAGTCGAGTTCCATCACGTTGCTATTTTGGGTAGCCGTACTCACGGTGATTTATCCCCCTTCGGAGTCGTTGTCGGAGGCGTAGCCGGGGCAGGCGCGGGGGCCGGTGCCGGTGTTGGATTAACAATTGGTGAACTATCGCCGAGCGATTTCGCCGTACCCACCGGTGCGCCGACGGGGGCGACGCTGCCATCGGTCCGCTTCGGGAGTTTGCCGAGGCGGAGATAGCGGATGTACGCAGTCACGTCGGCAAGTTCTTCGTCGGTCACTTGCGACTTCGGGAACGCGGGCATAATCGGCTTCCAGCCATCGTGAACCTTCGCCATCGGGTAGCGAATCGATTCGTGAATGTAGGCTTGGTCCGCCACGACCGTTTTGCCGCCCTGGATCGGCACGACCGAGCCGTACAGCCCTTCGAGGTTCGGTGCGCGATTCGAGGTATTCGCGGCCGCAGTGTCGTAGACGTTGTTATGGCAAGTGATGCAATTGAGTTTCAAGAACAAGGCCTGGCCGCGCCATGCGGGGGTGCCGTCGGTGGGTCGGTCGCCGGGGGTACCGGGTGCGTCGGTCTTGTGGCCTTCGCTCCAGTCGGCGTATTCGCTCTCGGTGAGAACGTGAACGCGGCCGACCATCTGCGAGTGACCCTGACCGCAATATTGGTCGCAGAAGATGTGGTAAATGCCGGCCTTCGTCGGCTTGTACCACGTACTGACGTAGCGGCCCGGCATCACGTCGATCTTGTGGCGGAACGCGGGCACGCCGAAATCGTGAATCACGTCTTCGGACGTCAGCGTCAACTTCACCGGTTCACCGATCTTCAGGTGAAGCTCGTTGATCTCGCGGACGCCGTCGTTGTGCTGGATCTTCCACATCCACTGCTTGCCGACGACGAAGATTTCGCGGGCACCTTCGGGCGGGCGGGTCGCATCGGCGAACAGCACGACGCTCCACGCAAAAAAGCTGAGGAAAAACATCAGCGGGATGATCGACCACAAGAGTTCGAGTTTGTGCGAACCGAGAATTCGCGGCGTGCGTCGGCCGTCACCCTTGTTCGCGTAACGGAAGCAGAAGTACGCGAGCGCGCCGTACACCGCGATCCCCGATGCCGACGTGACGGCGAGGATGTAGATGAACAGTTGATCGGACTGGACCGCGAACTCCGATGCTTGCACCGGCCACAGCGGCAGTCCCAATTCGGCAAGTAACATATTCCCGACCCTCGACTAGTGTTTCTCTGTAGCCTTCTCGCTCCGCGAGAAGATAGCAAAACCAATCGCAACTCATGTATCTGCCGTCAAACGATTCTCGCTGACCTCTCGCGGAGCGAGAGGGCTACACGAAATCGGTGCGTACGATTTTCTTTTCGACCTTGGATCGCTTCCACGCGGAGTAGGCGATCCACCCGATGAGGAACGGGAACGGCAACGCGAGCAAACCCATCGCTCGCATCGCCACCATCGTGTACTTCCCGCTCATTTCGTCGTAGGCAAAGCAGAGGATCGCCATGCGGTCGCTCAGCTTTCCCATCTTTCCGTTCGATGCCTCGATCATCGAGAACTTGATGTCTTTCGCGGTGTAATCTTGCGGTGCGAGGTTGTGGAAGTACCGCGAGATCTTCCCTTCGGGTGTCAGGATGACGATCGTACTCGGGTGGATGAAATCCTTCCCCGACGGATCGACTTCGTACTTGAACCCGACCGCGTTCGCGATTTCGTCGATCTTCGCCTGTGCGCCTTTAACGTTCGTTCCCTGGCCCTGATTCGCCGACAGGAACCACCAACCGGCTTCGCTCTCGGCACGCTGGTCATAATCGTTCAGGTAGCTCTGCCGTTTCATGCGGGCGAACGGCGGCGATTCTTTCGGGTTAATGCTCACCGTGACGACGTTGTAATCGCGACCGGCCACGTAACCGCTGCGGCTGAGTTCGCGCATCTCGCCGACGAGGCCATTCAAAACTTCGGTACACAGCTTCGGGCACGAATAATACGCGAGGATCAGGATCGTCGGCTTGCCGCCGATGCAGTCCTTGAGCGTGATCGCCTTGCCTTCGTGGTCGTAAAACTCGGTGAGCATCGGGATCGTTTCGCCGAGCTTTTGTTCGACTCCGACATCTTTGCCCACGTCCGGGGTGCGAGGTAACCGCACGGCTTTCCCGTACGACGAAACCTGCGCAGCCGCGAATGGCGATGTGGCCAGGACCGCAACCAGCACGGCGAACGACAGCAGTGTGCGTCGTGCCATTAGTGCTTCTCCTCGGCCTTGACGGGTGCCGCCGCCACTTTGATCGCGGCCGTCGGTTGGCCGCCGTTCGATAGCTTCGCTTTGTCCGTCGTCGTCGTCGTCGGCTTGAGGTCTTTGCGGGCGGGCAGCTTGCTTGCGAGAAGGTGCATGGCGCGATCGATCGGGATCAACGGCGCATCTTCGGCGAGGACTTTCTTGCCCGTCGCCGGATCGGTGTAGCGATCCGGGTAGAGGTCTTGCGGGCGGATTTCGTAGGTATTCGTGCGGCTCGCCGACGGCGCGTACGATCGGTAAAACACCGGGTCGGCCTTCGGGTTGTCGAGTTGTTTGACGTACTCCAAACGCGGTGCGGCGAACGGGGCCTTCTCGTCGGTCGAGCTAATTCTCACCACGCGCTCGGCGTACGGCTTCGCCGATTCTTCCTTGGCCTTCTCGCTCACCGTGGCGTCCGCTTGCGGCTTGCCGATCTCGACCGCGTTGAACAACACGGTAATCAGCGCGTACGACAGAATCACCGTGACGATCACGAGTGCCGGGACGTAGAGGATGCCGCGCGCATCGAAGCGATCCGCTTCGTGGCCCGCGATCTGGCTCTCCGCCGAAGCCCCCGGAGGATGTTCGACGTGTTCACCTGGAGCCGTCGCACCGGTCATCGCTTCGTATATCGTCGCCCAACGGCTCGGTTCCGTCGAGTCTTTCGGTAGTTCGCTCATAGCCAACCTCCCAATCAGAACGCTCGTCACTCGTCTAATGTAGCTGGCCTCTGTGAGGCCGGTGCATTACAGAATCCGGGGTCACAGACCCCAGCTACAAAACTCACCACTCACCACTCGCAACTACTAATGGTGTCCCCAATTCGCCAGGAATGCGGTGTCTTTCTTCGGCAGGATGTTCGACTTCGCCAGTTCCTTCGTGAACGACAATCCCCAGATTCCGCCGATGCCGACGACGGCGGCCATCGCCATCGGCACGTGCAGGTAGCCGTTGACGTGTGGGTACGATGGCACGATCCACCAGATCACGTCGATGGCGCAGATGGCCAACAGCATCACCGTCAGCTTTCGCATTCGTTGCGGGTCGGTCTTCACTTCGCGGAACAGCAAGATGATGAACGGCAGGAACCAGTGGACGATCATGAGCGCGTAGGCCATGTACTCCCAACCGCCGTTGAGCCGTCGCTTGTAGTAGCCGATTTCCTCGGGGATGTTACCCGCCCAGATCAGCATGAATTGGCAGAACGAGGCATACGACCAGATCATCGTGAAGCCGAGGGTCAAGCTGCCGATGTCGATGCGGAACTTATCCTTGACGATGTCGAGCACGGTCTGGTTCTTGCCGACGATGGTGTAGAACAGGAATGTGCAGAACGCGAACGCCGTCAGGAGGCAGTTCAGGCCCGCCACCACGGGGAACATCGTCGAGGCCCACGTCGGCTCGACCGACATCACCCAGTCGGTAATTCCAACCGTGAACAGCAGTGCCCACGCAACCACGCCCGGCCCGCCGAGCATCAGCAGTTTGTTCTTGTAAACTTCGTCGCCTTCGTCTTCTGCCTTCGGCGACCACTTCCGGATCCCGCGCATAATCAGCCCGAAAACCACGAACACCACCGTGGCACGCAGTAGGAACCCCGGCCAGTTCAGGTAGATGTGTTGCTTGTGCGCGATCTCGTCGATCGCAACTTGGTTATCTTTGACGAACTCGATGTCCTTGGCTTCGACGGCCCACCAGAACGACGACTCTTCGCCCATGAACAAGCTCGCGGCCACGGGCATAAACAGCACGGCCATCATCGGCCACGTGCGGGTGGCGGCCTGGAAGAAGCGGCGTAATACGAGGCCCCAACTGGCGCTCGTCAGGTACGACAGCAGCAGCAGCGTCATGCCGCCCACGGGCAGGCTGAGCCAGTAGATGAATCCGACCTGGTACGTCAGGAAGAAGTCGCGTATGCCGCCATGTTCGTGCGTGCTTTCGGTCGCGCCGTACGCCGTCAGATTGACGAGGCCGAGCGCCACGAAGGCAATGGTGCCGACGACCGCAGCGAGTAGCGCGACGCGGCGCAGCTTGCCGTGGTCCACGTCGACGGTGGGTGCGGTGTAATCCGAATCGTGATTGTGGCGTTCGCTCACGGGGGGCCTCTTGTTCTTACTTGTGCGGTGCGGCGGGGCCGGTGTTCTTGGCGGCGGCGGTCACATCCGCCGGCACGCCGGTCCCAGCCGAGTTTTGGCTCAGTTGTAGCGCCCGAATGTACGCCGCAATCCGCCAGCGATCCGCTGGGGGAACCTGCGAAGCGATCTCGGGCATCCCGCCGTAACCCCAGGTAATCACCTGGTAGATGTACCCGACGGGCACATCCTTCAGCGGGACTTGGATCTTGTAGCGGTAGAAGCCGCGCGAGTAACCGAGCTTCAATTCCAGGTCTTTCGTACGTTCTTCGGTCTTCGGCGCGTGGCCAGTCGACCAGTCGAACGCCTTCCCAGTGGGGTCGGTGTGGTACGACGGCGGACGCAGGTAGCCGCGTTCGACGATCTTGCCGTTCCCGTGCCCAGCGGCCCCGTGGCAGACGGCGCAATAGATGTTGTAGCGCTGTTGGCCGCGCTTCAGGTCGTCTTCGGTCATGTCGAACGGGAACTCTTCGACGAAGTTCGCCACTTCGGTCGGCGCGCCCGGCGACGGGGCCGACTGTCCGTTCGGATCGACTGCGGCTTTCCACTCCGGCGATGCACTCGGCGACTTGCCCTTCGGCGTCAGCCACGTGAGTAGCGGATCGTCGGCGGGCAGTTGGCCGATGTGGATCGTGCCTTGTTCGAGCAACCGAGCCGACTGCTTGTTCGGGAACAAGTTGTGCGCCTCGTAGGGGCGCGGCGCGGGTTGATCCGCCATCTTCTGTTGGCAGCCCGTAACGGCACTGGCCAGCAGAATGGCAACGGTCAACGATTTCATTCTGAGGGACTGGCTCACGCGGGCACCTCCTCGACGCTGGCAGGGTTCAACCCGGCGAGAAACGCCCGAGTGCCTGCGAGGTCGAATTTCGGATCGACCGCTTCGATCGCGAGGAAGAATCGGTCCCGCGTCGCACGGGCGAAGTTCGGGACGTTGAATAGCGGGTGGTACGGTTGCGGGAAGCCACACAACGCGAGCAAGCCGATCACGCCGCTGACCGCTGCCGTCAGCACGAGGAGTTCCCACGTGATCGGGATGAACATCGGCCACGACCACATCGACTTACCGGCGATGATTAGCGGGTAATCGACGACGCTGACCCAGGACATCATGAGGAAGCCGATCGTCGCGCCGACGAGGCCGCCGATGAACATGATCGCGCCGATCTCCGAACGCGGGAAGCCGAGTTCGTCGGCCACTTCGCCCACGGGGTACGGGCTGTAGCCGTCCATCCGGGTGTAACCCGCCAGGCGGGCACTCCGCGTCGCGGCGATGAGTGCGTCGGCATCGGTAAATTCGGCAAGAATGCCCCACGTCTCGGGGGCGATTTCGTTCGTGCTCACTTGGCATTCTCCATGACCGCGTGGCCGTCTCGTCCGCCCGCTGCTCTGGGTAACAGTTCTCGCATTTCCGTGATCGAAATCATCGGCAGGAACCGCAAGAACAACGCGAACAGCGTGAGGAACAAGCCCAGCGAACCGAACATCACCAGGTAATCCCACAACGTCGGCGCGTAGCGGCCCCAGCTACTCGGCAGGTGATCGCGCGATAGCGTCGTCACGATCACGTACCGCTCGAACCACATGCCGATGTGGACCGAACCGGCGACCATGAACAACCAAAACTCGCTGTGTCGGAACCGCTTGAACCAGATCATTTGCGGGATGATCGTGTTCGTCAGAATCAGCAACCAGTACGACCACCAGTACGGCCCAAACAGACGTTGCAGCGTCGTGTCCCACTCGTAAACGCTCTGGCTGTAGAACGCGAACCAGACTTCGAGGAAGTAACCGTAGCTGACGAGCAAGCCCGTCCCGAGCATGATCTTGCCGCACACATCGAGGTGCTTCTTCGTGATGAGGTCGCTCATCCCGTAGAAGTGGCGGAGCGGAATCGCCAGCCAGATCACCATCGCGACCCCGGCGTAGATCGCCCCGGCCACGAAGCCCGGCGGGAAGATCGTCGCGTGCCACAACGGCACGATACTGACGGCGAAGTCGAACGAGACGATGGTGTGAACGCTGAACACGAGCGGCGTACCGAGGCCCGCGAGTAGCAGATACAGTTTCTCGAAGCGACGCCAGTGGATCGCCGAGCCGCGCCAGCCCATCGCGAGGCCACCGTAGACCATCTGCTGAATCTTCGTTTTGGCGACATCTCGCAACGCGGCGAAGTCGGGGATCAAACCGACGTACCAGAACATCAAGGAGACGCTGAAGTACGTACTCACCGCGAAGGCATCCCACGTCAGCGGGCTGCGGAATTGCGGCCACACGGCCATGTTGTTCGGGAACGGGAACAGCCAGTACGCGAGCCACGGACGGCCCATGTGAATCAGCGGGAAGATCCCCGCGCACATCACCGCGAACAGCGTCATCGATTCCGCAAACCGGTTGAGCGACGTTCGCCACTTCTGGTGCATCAGCAACAGGATCGCGGAGATCAGCGTACCGGCGTGGCCGATGCCGATCCACCACACGAAGTTCACGATCGCGACGCCCCAGAAGACCGGGGAGTTGATGCCCCAGACGCCGACGCCCATGTAAAAGAGCCACACGAGGCCGACGACCATCGCTTGCAACAGCGAGAAGCCGACGAGGAACGTGGCCCACCACGCCTTGGGCGTGACGGTGTCGCCGAGGCAGACGCTGCCGATCTTGTCGCCGATCGTTGCGAGCGTATGTTGCCCGCCGATCAGGAATTCGTCGTCGGTATACACGTCGTGTTCGACGAGTGACGCATCGACGTGGGTATGATTAGCCGCTGCCATCTGCTTAGGCCCCCTTCAGTTCGGGGTTCGGGTTCTTGATCGCGGCGAGGTACGTCGTCCGCGGCATCGTGTTCAATTCGGCGAGCAGACCGTAGTGCGTCGGCTCCAACTTCCACCGGCTGACTTCGCTGAAGCCGATCGACTTACCGCCGACTTCGTATTGGTCGTAGTTCAAGTCGCCGAAGGCGATCGCCTGCGACGGACACGCCGACTGGCACGCGGTCTTGATTTCGCCGTCCTTGATGATCGGACGCTTGCTGCGTTCGTCCTTCAGGCGGCCGGGGTTGTCGTGTTCGCGTTCGGCTTCGATCTCGGCATTCCGGATGCGCTGCACGCAGTACGTACACTTTTCCATCACGCCGCGGGTGCGGATCGTGACTTCCGGATTGTTCACGAGGCTCGTCGTGGTGCCGGTCGCGTAGTCGGCGTACTGAATGAAGTTGAAGCGGCGAACCTTGTACGGGCAGTTGTTCGCACAGTAGCGAGTACCCACGCAGCGGTTGTACGCCATGTCGTTCAGGCCGTCGGCACTGTGAACGGTCGCACCGACGGGGCAAACCAGTTCGCACGGGGCTTTCTCGCACTGCTGGCAGTTCACCGGCTGGAAGTGCGTCGTCACCTCGGCGGTACTCGCCTTCAGCGCTTCCCAGCGATCCTTGTCGTCGATCCGCTTCGTGCCGCCGACTTCGTCCTTGATCGCGAAGTAGCGGTCGAGGCGAATCCAGTGCATGATGCGACCGCGTGTGACTTCAGTCTTGCCGATAACGGGGACGTTATTCTCGGAGACGCACGCCGTGATACACGCATTGCACCCGGTGCAGGCCCCGAGGTCGATCGCCATCGCCCAGCGGCGATACAGCTTGTTCGGCTTGTGGTCGTCGACGAGTGTCAGCGGCAACAAGCGGGCATCGTGAACGTGTTCGTGATGCTCTTCGCCTTCGTGCTTGTGTTGGTTGTTCTTGTAGCCATCGTCCTTGTACGCGATGGCCAGCCGTTCGCGTTCTTCGGGCGTGCCGGGTAACAGCGCCCGCATCAGGCCCTTCTCGGCAGCCGACGCGGGTGGGTTGTCGGCGAAGTCGAAGGCGTGCTTCGTGTGGTTGTCGATCGCCTTCTTCTCGGCACGGGCTTGTTCGAGTGTACCGTGGCGGGCGGGGCGACGGCCTTCCATCGCATGTTGGCCTTGCGTACAAGCGAGAATGTACTTCTCTTCGGTTCGCTTCGCACTCTCGAGCGGCTTGATACCCGGCACGAGCCAGAGGCCCGTCGAGTTCCGCAACTTGTAGGCGTTGAAGCCCGTCCCCATCGCGACCGTACCGGCGTTCTTCTCGCGGCCATACCCGACGTGGAGCGTAATCACATCGTCGGCGTGTCCGGGTAAAATCCAGACCGCGACTTTCAGCAGCTGCGTGCCGACCTTCAACTCGATCATGTCGACTTCGCTGCGGCCGTGTTCGCCGGCGGTCCACTTGAAGGCGATCTCGCACTTCAGCTTCTCCGCCGTTGCGGGGCTGACGATGGCGGCATTGTCCCACGTCAAAAGCGTGATCGGCTTCGGCGTCTCTTGCAGCCAGCCGTTGTTCGCGAAGCGGCCATCGAACAGCGTCGGGTCGGCCCGGAACTGCAACTCGATCTCTTCGGCTTTCGTTGCCGGTGCGGGCGACTTCGCGACCGCATCGGACAGTTTCAGTTCGACTTTCTTGATCGCCGCGGCACTATCGGCAACGATTCCGGTTTCGACCGACTTGTGCCAATAGCTATCGAACGTTCCCGCGAGCGTCTTCGCAACGAACGCATTCGAATGAGTTTCCTGCACGAGGCCGAGCGTCGTCTGATACGCCTTGTTCAGCACCGTGGCGAGCACTTCGAGAACCGACTTGCCACCGTGAAGCGGCGCGATCAGCGGTTGCTGAATGCTGACGGTGCCCTCGTAGGAACGGGCATCGCCCCAGGCTTCGAGGTAGTGAGCTTCGTTGATGTGCCAATCGCACAGCATGCCGGTTTCATCGTGGTACGCACCGACGTGAACCTTGACCGCCTTCGACGCTTTCAGAACCTCGGCGAACGCATAGTCTGCGGGGGCATTGAACGCGGGGTTGCCACCGAAAATGAACAAGGCCTCGACTTTGCCGCCCTTGAGTTCCTCGGTCAGCGTCTTGAGTGCGGCAGCCCCATCGGCGATGCTGTCGGCATCGGGGCCGTTCAGCCCCGTCTGCACCGTTTCGGTGAACGCGATCGTCGTGCCGATCGCGCCGAGTTTCGCGTGAATCGCATGAACCAAAGCGTGTGCGATGGCGGAAAGGCTGTCCCCCGCAATGATCGCCGCCTTCGCTCCGGCCTTCTTCAGATCGACCGCCACGGGCTTGATCCACGCCTTCGCATTCGCGGGCAACGCACCGGCAGCGGGTGTCCCGGCAACGCCGAGTTCCTTCGCCAGTTCGCGGAGGAACGACTCGATTTCCGAAGGCTTCAGCGGCAGGCGGTGGTCGGCGACACCACCGGTGCCGGTCGTCATCGACTCGACCGCGTAGATGCGGCTGAGGCCGTTGAGCGTCACACCGTCGCCGGCCTTCTTGTCGTGCCCGATGCGGACTTTGCGGCGGCTCATCGCATCGCGGGCATAGCGAACGCCACCCACACCGGTACCGAGGAAGTCGGCTTCCAACGACAGAATCACATCGGCTTTCTCGAAGTGATACACCGCGTTCGCGTATTCGCCGAACGCGAGCTTGATACCCTTGTTCGCATTTTCGCGGCCGATTGGCTCGTATTGCAGCCACTTCATCTCGGGCAGCGCGAGCTTCAGTTCCGCCATCAGCGCGGCAACCGTCGGCGAAGTCGAGGCCTCGGACAGCACGCGGAAGCCTGCGCCCTTCTTCAATTTCTGTGCGGAAATGATCGTGTTGAGCGCCGACTTCGCCTTCTCCCAGGTCGTCGTCGTGCCGTTGAATCGCACTTCCTTCGAGCGATCCGGATCGTAAAGCCCGAGTACCGAAGCCTGTGCGAACAGGTCGGTCGAACCGAGGCTGGCAGGGTGCGATGGGTTACCTTCGGCCTTGATCGGGCGGCCTTCGTGGCTCTTCACCAGCAAGCCCGACGCGTAACCGCCGATCGACATGGCCGTGGCGAAGAACAACGGCACGCCGGGCGTGATCGCTTCCGGTTTGTTGACGTACGGGATAATCTTGTGACTGGAAGCGGGCTTCAGCGACGGGTTACACCCGATGGCCCCCGCGAGCGCAATCGATGCGCCCATCAGCTTTAACGCCTGACGGCGCGTGACGGGGTCGAGCCATTCCGGTGCATCTTCTGGGAACTCGTCCTTCATCAGCTTCTGAAATTCGGGCGACCCCATCCACTGGTCGATCCCATGCCAAAGCTCCGGTGCGGGCGCGCTTGGCCCTGCCCCCGTCGCTTCGTTCGTCGTGTCGAATTCGAGAGCCATTTCGCTACCTCGATGTCTTGCCGCGTGAGATTTTAAGCGTCGGGGACAACGTCGCCCGACGAGGATATTCGCGTTTAGCGGTGGCAGATCGAACAATTGGTGAGTGCGGCCTTGTTGCGAACGACGTACTTGTCCTTCAACATCCGCCCGAGTTCCATCTGCGATGTCACCGCAATCGGCTCGCCGTCGTTGTCGATCGTCGAACAGACCGTTTCTTTGACCGTATACTTCTTGCCATTGTCGATAATGTCACTCAACGTCTTCGCTTCGTATTCCGGCGTGTATGGCGTTACGACGCGATCTTTCAAACTCTCCACATTCGTCGTACTGTCGAACTTCTGTTTCACGACGAATTGCGGCTCTTTCGGCGACCACGGCAAGTTGAAGATCTCCGACTTCGGACGCAAGTTCTTCTCGGGGTTGCGGTGGCAGTCGAGGCACCACTCCATCAGCAGCGTTTTCGACTGGTAAACCAGCGGCATCTGGTCGATGCGTTCGTGGCACGACACGCAACCGACGCCCTTCGCGACGTGAATGCTGTGGTTGAAATACGTGTAGTGCGGAACGTTGTGAACCTTGTTCCACTCGATTGGGATGTCGTTCAAGTAGCTCTTCCGCACGGGAGCGAGAATATCCGCACCCGTCCACATTTGCTGGTGGCAGTTCATACACGTTTTGGTCGGCGGGATACCGGCGTAGGCCGAGTTTTCGACCGACGTATGGCAATAGCGGCAGTCGATGCCGAGTTGGCTGACGTGGTGCAAGTGGCTGAATGCGATCGGTTGCTCGACGGTTTCGTTCCGACCGGTGGTATAGTCCGAGCGGAAGAATGCCGCGAGCGCCACGCCGCCACCCGAAGCGAAAATCGGTATCGCGAGGAGCAGAATCCGCGAGATCGGGTTCATGCTTTTTGGGAAAACTTGGGGCATAACTGCCTTCCGAGTGATTGAGTCGTAGCGACGTTCGACACCGGTATCCGAAACCGAATCACGGGAGCGTCGGGGTGATTCCTTCAAAGAAAAACTGCACCACGCGATACGCGGCAAACGCCGAGCCGATGGTGATCGAACCGATCAGTACGCCGCCAATGGCGAGGTTTTCGCCTTCCCGACCGGCCCGCCAGCCCATCGCCAGCGATAACATGCCCAGGAACACCGCAATCGACCCCACGCCGAGGCCGAACGGATACCACCAGAATGTCAAAAGGCTCCAAATCGCCAGGCAAAACGACGCCGTGGCAATCCCGCGCCGCGTCGTGTGCGCAGCGGGTGTGATCTTCGGAGCCGTGTCGGTCAAAGTCTCGGTGGCCATATCCCAAGCGTCCTGGAGGATCGGTCCGTAGCTCGCGTTACAGTTGCAGTGTAGTAACCGGTTTCCGTATCGTCTGCTAACCGTTTCGCTCGAAATGCGCTTTCCCAGAAACGGGGCGCAGAATTGGGTCGAAGTCTTACTTTCGAGAATCTCAGCGTTTTTGTGCATTTAGCTACGAAGCGATTCTGACGTAGTCGAAGTCGTGAGACTTCGGGAAGCGGGAAGCGGGAAGGCGCTGCGTCAGAAGTCTCACGACTTCTGCTACGAATACATGGGTTGCGTTCCTCCAAAGAGATTCGGAGATCGCTGGTTCAACTCGCGTCCAACTCTTCCAAGAATGCTTCAAAAGACAGGCACTTTACGGCAAACCGATGAAGGTTTTTCAGTCGATCACCGTCTTGAATAATTCTCATGCGGGCCAATCGGTCTGATGCAACCGGACCAAATCGGGTTTCGAGTACATCATGCACGTCCTCGCGGATCGTTCTCAGACGTACAAACTCGATGGCTTCGTCGATGATCGGTGATTCGAGCATGGGTTGAGTTCCACCAAAAAGATTGGGAAATCGCGGGTTCAACTCGCGTCCAATTCCTCAATGAAGGCATCAAACGAAGGGCATGACACCGCAATGTCAAAGAGAGACTCAAGTCGTTCACCATCTCGAATAGTCGTCAGGCTATCAAGTCGATTCATAGAAATGTTACCGAAACGAACTTCGAGGATTCTTTTGACATCACGCCGGATCGTTCGCAGACGCATGAATTCCAGGGCTTCGTCGATGATTGGCGATTCGAGCATGGGTTGGGTTCCTCCAAAGAGATTCGGAAATCGCTGGGTTGGATACGCCAAACCAGCCAGAATTTCAGTCACGGCCAACAGTGCTGCACGCTTCGTTTCGTTCGGTACTTCGCGAATCCGATCGACGCATCGCGCGACCACCACCTCTGCCGGCTGATCCGAGCGCGCGAGCGTCGCCCACGGA
>JAYVQG010000218.1:0-6593 GCA_043757025.1 Limnoglobus sp. | reverse complement strand
GGCCGCGTTCGCAATTCGCCTACGAGTTCGTCCCGGCCGCGTCGGATGGTTTCCGGGTGCATGCCGGTGATTTCGGCGACCCGCTGGAAACCGCCTCGACCCAGACGCAGAGCCTCGCGGCCCGCCATCCAGCGACGCTGCTGCTCGTCCAGTCGACTCAGCAACAAATTGAAGTGACGATGATCGTCCCGCTCCAGGTGCTCGCCCACTCGACAGGCCGCACAACCACATTCGTGTACCACCAATTCCGTAGCCATAGCCACCTCTTCCCTGAAGTGCTCATTAACTTACAGAAAATGTCGAATACACGGAATAGATCTTGGACGGGTACATAGTCGCAATGTTATCGCTGTTGTGCCATTCGGCTTCGGTCATAGATTACTCGGTGTCCGCATACCTTCGTTGCGTATACCCATAATACTGGATTGGCTGACTGCTGATCGCTGACTGCTGAAAGCTTTGGAAGAACATGACACCACGTGAACGCCTCCGACAACTCTTTCGCGAACGGGCACTCCAGTTCGGCGATTTTACGCTCGCTTCGGGGAAGAAGTCGAGTTACTACGTGAACTCGAAGAAGGTGCTCTTTCACGCGGAGGCGATCTCGCTACTCGGCGACGAACTGTACGAGGCGACGAAAGACCTCGATTTTCAGGCGATCGGCGGGCTAGAAGTCGGCGCGATCCCGATGGCGGCGGCGGCGCTCACCGCGTTCCACCGCAACGGGCGTGCGCTCGAAGGCTTCTTCGTACGCAAGCAAGCCAAGGAATATGGCAGCAAGGAACGCCTCGAGGGGCAGGTGAAAGCCGGGGATCGCGTCGTCGTGATCGACGATGTGCTGACGACGGGCGGGAGCATGTTGCAGGCCATCGAAGCCGTCGAAGCGCACGGTGCGACCGTCGTGCGTGCGGTCTGCATTTGCGATCGACTTCAGGGTGCCCGCGAAGCGCTCGCGAAGTACGATTTCCGCCCGATCTTCACGATCCGCGACTTCGGCCTATCCGAGCCGCGCACGTAGAACGCCACTCGCAATCGCTACTATCGTCAGGCGCGTGCGCGATTTCTCGCGAACTTGCAAAGTTTACTCAAGTTGGCCGTTTATGTGCGTTGTGTAAAGTTTAACTATGTTAATGGTACACGTTACTCTAGGGCGTGCCGTACCGGACGAGGTGGCCACTTGATTCGCTCCAACGCAATACCGATCATCGAATTTCTGGGTACGAATACCCATCATCCAATCGAAGACATCTGCTTCACCATTCGGGAACGGCTCGAACTGCCGACATTCGCATTCGGCCAAGACGAACGCGCGGAATGGGGCACGACGCAACTCGAAGGCGTCGAGTACATTCTCTCTACACTCCGCGAGCCAGATGAGGACGACGGCCCCGACGATGGCTTCAATGTGAGCATCGTACTCCTCGTGGGGCAAGATTGCCCGCACGCGAACGACCCCGATTGGTCGGCGAACGTGCTGGTGCCACGGGTGGCGAAAGCCGTGGCGAAGGCCATCGGCGAAGTCGTCGCTCACCAGAAAACGTGGCTGAGCAACAACACCACGCCCACGCGGTCGCGGCGCTTCTACCCGAACCGTAAGGACGACGGCCAGGTGACCCGGACCGAAACCGCGCCGAATTCGCTGGCGTGGGTGACGACGAACGAAACCTATCGCCCCGATTACACCGGCCCGCTCGACTTCGCGTTCCTGGTTCACCCGCGCGGCGTCGAAGAGAAAATCCGCCCCTTCCCCGAATTCCAACGCCTGCCGTTGCACCTCATCGAACGGCTCACGTTCCTGAAGCCGTGTACCGTGATTGGCGGAATGCAGGTCGAGCGAAACGGGCGCACATTGCACGGCGAACTGTTGACGATCCCGTTCGCGCCGCACGACATGCTCGAACGGCTGACCGAAGCCCGCGAAGCGATCGATGCGGTGCTGGCGTACGCGGCGTCGCGGCGGACCCGCATCCTCGGCCTCGGCGCGCTGATCCCCTCGATTACCCGGCAAGGGCAGTTGTTGGCGAACAAGAGCGGCACGGTCGGCATCACGACGGGGCACGCTTTTACCGCGCTGTCGATTGCGAATTACGTCCGCAAGATCGAACGCGAATTCGAAATCGATGGCCCCGTGGCGATCATCGGTGCGGCCGGTTCGACGGGCCGTGCGGCCACTCGTTGTTTGCTTCGCGAAAATCCGAAGCGCCAGTTGATACTGTTGGACCTGCCGACGCGGTTGGGCGTGATCGTCGATAGCCATCGCCTCGGGCCGCAACATCGCGTCACGGCCGACCGCAAAGAGATCCGCAAGGCCGCGATTGTGGTCTGCGTGACGAACGCGCCGGGCAGCATTCTGAATGCCGACGACTTCGCGCCGAACTGCGTGATTCTCGACGATGCGCAGCCGGAAAACGTGCGGTACGAAGACTTGCGTTCGCGACCGGATCTCACGGTTGTGAAGTGCCTGGCACACGTGCGCGGGTTGCACGCGCCGTTCGATTTCGGGCTGTTCCCACCGGGGTTACACCCGGAGAAACAAGCCCTTACCTTCACTTGCCTCGCCGAGACGATCCTGCTCGCGTCGGTCGGCCACACGGGGTCGTTCACCGTAGGCGACCCGAAAGACGCGCAGCTCGATTACTTGCACAAACACGCGGTGCGGCAGGGTATCTTCATCGCGCCGTTCCACAGTTTCCCGCAAATTGGTGCGATCGATCTCGTCCGGCAGACTGTCTGACGTGCCGGGCGAAAATGTCGAATTGCCGTTGAACGGTTTTCAACGGGTGATGCGGTTATTCGACGAACGCCAGCCGTTCCAGGGTATCGACGCGATTGAGGCAAACGACGCGGTGCGGATCGACGATCTCGAACGCGCGGTCAACAACGAACTGAACCTACTCGGCATCGGTTGGCCGATAGTCACGCGGCACGATCGCAGCGTGATTTATCGCCCTTCGCAAGGGAATGTGCGCGTCGAAGTTTGCCCGTTACGGCCTCTCGAAGAGCAATTCGCTGCCGAACTTAACTTGCGGTTCCAGCCAGCCGATCCGCTGATTCGCGTCTGGGTGTTGCCGTCGCAACCGCGTCCGCACATCGGCATGACGTGGCAACATTACCCGATCGACGGCGTATCGGGTGCTGACCTGTTCCGGCGCATTTTGTCGCGCTACCTCGGCACGCCGCTGGAGTTGGCGAGCACGGCTACCGAGCCGTTTATGCCCAATCTCGCGGTGGAATTTCAAAAGTACAAGACGTTGCGTTGGAAACTCCGCGACTTCGTGGAAACGATCGAAGAACTCTATCGCATCTCGAAAGTGTACCCGATTCCGCGACCCGAACCCGAAGGCACGCAGCTAAGTGTGCAGCTTCTCGAACTGCCGCACCCGCCGCGCATTGCCGGGGCGACGACGAACGACGTGATTGCGGCGGCGGTGCTGGCATCGCTGGCCGAAGTGCTGCCGGAACGCGAGCGCCGACACTGGCAGCGGGGCGTCAATCTCATGAACTTCGTCGACCTACGACCGTTCGGCGGCGAGCCGCTGCGACACGCGTGGGGTATGTTCCTCGGGTTCTGCGTGTTCCATTTGCCCGATCCGCAACCGGCGGATTTCGCGGCGTGCGTCGAGTCGATCCGCAAGCAATCGATGCGAATCAAAGACGGGCAATTGTTCTTCGGCAGCGTCGATGCCTTCACCGCGTACCGTATGGCATGGCCGTGGATCCCGCGCCGCTGGAGTTGGACGCTACCGAGCCAACTAATCCCGTTCAGTGCCGCACTCACGAATACGCGGCACCGCAAAGAATGGTCGAGCGGCCCACTCGGAACTGCCTTTGGTAGATCGTGGCGAGTCGCGCCGCTCGGCAACATGGTCTCGCTCGGCGTCGATGTTTGCACGAAAGGCGACCAACTCTCGATCGCAATCACCACCGAAGCACCGAGCGAGATGCACGCAAAAATGAGCGACTTCGTCACACGATTCCAGTCTCGATTACGTTGATACTCAATAAACCGTTGCCCCATACGTGGCAAAGAGGCAACTTCACGAGATTTTAAGGGGTTACCTGGTGTCTACTTCTTTCATCCTGAGTGGGTCAAAAATCCGGTTTATAACGTCGTCACGAACTCCGAGGCGTTCGAGCGAAACGGCATCTTGCCCGCGACACTCTTTGAGTAACGCCTTTAAAGAGCAAGAAGGAAGCCACGTGTCGGGTACGATTGCAGGCGAATCTTCACGACCGTACCATGCAGATTGAATTTGCTGCTGGTAACGATCGCGATTGCGCAATTATAGTATTTACGACAAGAACCGATACGAATCGATGCCGATCCTGGCCGATGTCATTAATTAATTAAGGAGGCCGGTTGCCTCGATGAGACAATCCTCGCACATTGCAGAAGCGACGGCCTCCACATACGGGGTTGTTGGGTAATCGACCACATCATTGGAAAACGATGAGTTTTCGTTGCGTGTCGTTGTACCGTCTTTTCTTGGCTGACCACTGATCGCTGATAACTGAAAGCTGTGGACTACCGATGCCCTACACCGAAACCGAAGTCGCCGCGAAACTCGTCGAGTATGGGCTTGCCGATTGGTACCTCGAAGATGGCTGGATTCGTCGCAAATACAACACCGATGGCTGGCCGCAGACACTGATGGCGGTGAACGCGATTGGCTACATCTGCGAGGCGGCGTGGCACCATGCGGACCTGAGCATCACGTGGGGCAAAATCTGGGTGAAGCTCAAAACGCACGACAAAGGCGGCATCACCGACAAAGATTTTGAATTAGCCAAAGAGATCGAACGCGTGGTACTCTGGCGACCGGCGGGCGGTGCGTTGGGCACTGGCAACCCGAAGAAATTCGTCTTCACCAAGTGAGAATCATGAAAGCACTTTCTGCGTTCGCGTTTGCCGTCCTCGTCGGCGTCGCCTCGGCGGAAACGCCGAAAGGCCCGTTCCACTTTGCCGAAACGAAAGGCGAATACGTCGACGTGATGCACGGCGACCGCAAGGTGTTGCGGTTCGTCAACAAGCCGCGGGACGGTGCCACGAAAGAATCGCATTACCTGTCGTTCAAGCCATTCCACCAGGTGTTCGACCCGAAGACCGGCGAGACGCTCCTGAGCAGCGGGGCGCACCCGAACGTGAAAGAGTTCCTGTTCCCGCACCATCGCGGGCTGTTCTTCGGCTTCAATAAAATCTCTTGCGACGACAAAAAGACGGCCGACATCTGGCACGGCACGAACAACGTTTACAGCAGCTTCGACAAGATGATCGCCACGAAAGCCGACGACAAACAGGCGAGCCACACCGCAGCGATCAGCTGGCACGGTACCGATGGCGAGACGTTTGCCGAGGAAGAGCGCGAAGTCACGGTCCGCTCGATCGGCGACGGCACCGAGATCGATTGGGCGACGGTACTGCGTACGAAGTTGCCAAAAGTGCGACTGGATGGCGACCCGCAACATGCTGGGTTCCACTTCCGCGCGACGCAAGAAGTCTCGAAGACGACCGCGAAGCAGACGTATTATTTACGCCCCGACGGGAAGGGCAAGCCCGGCGAAACCCGCAACTGGGAGCCGAAGAGCAAGGACGCGAAGACGATCGATTTGCCGTGGAACGCGATGAGCTTCGCGACCGGCGGCAAACGCTACACGTCGCTTCGCATCAACCACCCGAGCAACCCGAAAGAGACTCGCGGTAGCGAGCGAGACTACGGCCGCTTCGGCGATTACTTCGAGTTCGATCTCACACCCGCCACGCCGCTCAAGTTGAAGTATCGCGTCTGGGTGCAAGAAGGTGAAATGACCGTCGAACAGTGCGAAGCGAAAGCCGCCGCCTTCGTGCGTTCGCGTTACTGAACGAACCTTCATTACAAGTAATGTCGAGCAGTGCGAAGCGAAAGGTCGAGGCCGTTCGTCGAGACGATCCGTAGCGTGATGAACTTTTCTAGCAGCGGTTGGATGCGAACGTCCGCGTCGATAAGTTCATCGTCGAGCTTAACGCATTCCTCGCATGGCAGGCACCGCAACACCGCAACGATTGGCTTGCCCGTCCGCTTCGCCTCCGCGAACGCCTTCGGCACATCGTTGTAAATCCACTTGCCCCCCGCTTCGATCTTCTTCTTGTCGTCGCGAACTTTCTCTTCGCGCGTCTGCGCCGAGACGTTGGACACGGCGAATGCAATGGCAACGAGCACGAGCAATAACGAACGGTGCATGTTGGCGACCTCGAAGGAAGATGTTTCGGAATGGCCTTGGGGAGATTGTAGCGGGGAAGTGCTGTCGTCGGGACCGCAGCTACGCCGTGCTCCCCGGATTCTCTCGATTTGCTTGCGTGCAGTACAATAAGAGTATGTGCGATTTTGTCTCTCTGGACGGGTTGGCAAATGCAACCGACATCGAGCAGGGACTTTCACAATGCCGTTCGCCAGCGACTCACAACCGCTGAAGTCTTGCTACGCGAAAAGCTCACCCTAGTGCCGCAACTCGGAATCTACGCTCTATGAGGCGGCGAGGCTTTGTGGTTTGCGTCGTTTGACTCGGCAGTGGGGCGGGACGAAGTGGGCACGGCGGTTTTTTTGTAGGGGCCTGCC
>JAYVQG010000217.1:0-24914 GCA_043757025.1 Limnoglobus sp. | reverse complement strand
CGAAATTCGGCAATGAGTCCACGGATGGGTGGGTGGGTAAGTGGTGGAATCATTCCCTGCTACCCAAAATCGCCGCAATTGAAACCAGGCCCAATTTTCCTATCAATGGAGTTGGCAAAGAGGCGATTGTTTCGCCGTTCGTTATCCAACGACCGTTTTCCGTTCTATGACCAGTTCGCCCAACCACGGCGCACGCCCACAGCGCAAGTTTTGAAGTTACGCGATTCAAACCCTGCCACTCACTTCGACAATGTTCATTCTGGAAAAACTGGCGAGCGGCACGGCGTCCGCGTTCCGTGGTACCCGCGATACGTGCCACCCACGCTTGAGGATGCCGCTGCGACCCCGTTCGGCAACACCGTGAACGATTTCCAGATTAGCGGAAGTCGCAAGACTTCTGACTGTAGCCCTCTCGCGGAGCGAGAGGGCTACAGTCAGAACCTCACCGAGGTATAGGCATCGCGGCCGATTCGCCATAACTATAACCGGATGCTTACCAAACGCATTATCCCGTGCCTCGACGTCGACCGTGGGCGGGTCGTGAAGGGCATCCACTTCGTCGGCCTGCGCGATGCGGGCGACCCCATCGAAGTCGCACGGCGCTACGAGAGCCAAGGTGCGGACGAACTCGTTTTCCTGGATATTTCCGCAAGTCACGAAGGGCGGGCGATCCTGCTCGATATGGTTCGTCGGGTGGCCGAGCAGTTGTTTATGCCGTTTACCGTGGGCGGGGGCATTCGCACGATCGAGGATGCCACGCAACTGATTCAAGCGGGTGCGGAGAAGGTGAGTATCAACTCGGCGGCGGTGAAGAACCCGGCACTCATTACCGAGATTTCGCGTAAATTCGGGCGTTGTGCCACGGTCGTCAACATCGATCCGCGACGGGTGGTGAAAGACGGCCGAGAGTTTTGGGAAGTCTTCGTCAACGGCGGTCGCGTGCCGACGGGGTTACAAGCGGTCGAATGGGCGAAGGAAGTGGAGCGGTTGGGGGCGGGTGAGATCGTGCTGACGTCGATGGACGCCGACGGCACGAAAAATGGTTACGACATCCCGATGTTGCGTGCGGTGTCGGCGGCAGTGAGCGTGCCAGTAGTGGCGAGCGGCGGGGCGGGTTGCCCAGAACACTTGCGGCTCGCATTCGAGGCCGGTGCCGACGCCGCGTTGGCTGCGAGTATCTTCCATTACGACGAATACTCCATCCCTGTAACGAAAGAATACCTGGCCGCGCACGGTGTGGCGGTGCGGATCGCGGGTATACTCACATAGTTCGGTTTCATAATCTTCGTACATCCCCCTTCCGAGGCGATGACTCATGGCCGAAAATCCTCCGCGCGTTGCAACGGCGCGTCCGGCACCCGCCGCTGCCGCGCCCGCTGCTGCCGTAGCCAAGCCTGCTGCGGTGGCACCTCCTAAAGCGGCAGGGCCATCGACCGCGCCGCCATCGGGCATCAAGGATGGCACCGCCGCAACCGGACCGTACTACATCAACGAATCGGGCGGATTGAAGCTGGCCGAGGAAGTGCCCGGCGAACCGAAGATTAACCAACTCTACCGCACCGTGATGCTGCACGAAGGATCGGACCTTCACCTCAAAGCGGGGATGCCGGGGATGATGCGGTTACGCGGCATCATCCAGAAGATGAATACGCCGGTGCTGACGCAGGAAATGTGCGAAAAGCTGTTCGCGGCGATCATGAACGATAAGGCCCGCAAGCAGATGGAAGAACACGGCGGAGCCGACTTCGCTCACGTCGTCGGCAACGACGAATGCCGCTTCCGGGTGAACATGCTGAAACAACGCGGCAAACTCGCGATGGTCGCACGGCGTGTGAATACGACCATCCCAACCTTCGAGAAACTCGGTTTGCCGGCCGCCATCGAAGGACTTTGCCACTACGACCAAGGGCTGATTATCCTTGCGGGCGTGACCGGTTCGGGGAAATCGACGACGATCGCATCGATGCTCGACTACATGAACGGCCGCGAGGCGCTGCACATTCTGACGATCGAAGACCCGATCGAGTTCGTCTTCTCGGATAAAATGTCGGTCATCAATCAGCGCGAAGTGTACCTCGATGTGATCGATTGGCACACGGCTTTGAAACATGCGGTGCGCGAAGACCCGGATGTGATTCTGGTCGGCGAAATGCGCGACCAGGAAACCTTCGAGGCTGGGATTCACGCCGCCGAAACGGGGCACGTCGTGTTCGGGACGATCCACGCCTCGACCGCCGCGAGTACGATTAGCCGTATCCTCGACTTGTTCCCGCCGACGATGCACCACGCCGTTCGACAGTCGCTCGCGTTCAACTTGAAGGCCGTCGTCGCACAGAAATTGTTACCGTCGATTAAACCCGGCACGAGTCGATTGCCGACGAACGAGATCATGATCGTCAACCCGACGATCCGGAAACTGATTCTCGATAAGCGCGACGAATCGTTGCTCGATGCCATCCGCATCGGCTTCCTCGAAGGCATGGTGGACTTCACCGAAAACCTGCGTCAGTTGGTCGACCGGGGCGACGTAGACAAAGCGACGGCACTCGAATTCGCGCCGAACCCCGATCAGCTCAAGATGGCGCTCAAGGGTATTAAGGTGGCCGCACCGGGGATTCTCTAAAACCACGTTTCGTGTCCCGATCACCATGCAGGTATGCACATGAACGCGAAGCTCGTTCCGATCGACGGTGGTCCCGTACTCCTACTCAAAAAGGATCTGACGCTCGTCGGGCGGAACGACGACTGCGATTTGCAACTCGATCATAAGAGCGTGTCGAAGCAGCACTGCATTCTCGTAAAGACGGAAGGTCTGATTCTCGTCCGCGATCTCGGCAGCACGAACGGCACGCGCGTCAACGGTCAGCGCATCCGTCGTGCGGCACTTTTGCCCAACGACAACCTCGCGATTGCGAACTTCAAATATCAGGTGATGTTCGGCGAGGAACCCGAAGCGAAATCGGCGGGCAAGCCCGTTCCAGAGACGCCCATCCAACGAAACGCCCTCCCCGACGAATACGCATCGTAATTCGGCGGGAATTTCACATGCCGAGTGACGCCATGAACGACCTGCACTTCCTTTGCATCAGCATCGTCTTCGCGTTGTCATCGACGCAAATCGTCGCGGCCGACAAGCCCGATTGGATCAAAGTCACGGATAAAGCCGGGTGGCAGCCTCGCGATTCTTCGGGCGAAGTCGTCTTCGACGATCAACTCTGGATACTCGGCGGCTGGTTCGATTCGTTCGCCGCTCCGCCGCGCGATGTCTGGAAGTCGCGCGATGGGAAAACGTGGTCGCTCGCCTTGAAGGAAGCACCCTGGAAGTACAGCGACTTGCCGATGACAGTCGCGTTCCAGGATCGCATGTGGATGATGGGCGGTTGGTACAACGGGCGGCTGAAGGGGCACGGTGCGACGAACGAAGTCTGGTCGTCGAAAGACGGCGAGACGTGGGAACTGACCGCGAAGAACGCCGGTTGGAGTCCGAGAATCGCAGCGGGTGCGGTGGTGTTTCAGAACAAAATGTGGATCCTCGGCGGCACCGAAAATTACTACTTCGGCGACGATGCGAGCCTGAAAAATGATGTGTGGTCTTCGAGCGACGGCAAGACGTGGAAACTCGAAACGGCGAACGCGCCGTGGAGCGCGCGGGCCTATCACGCCGCCGTTGCCTTCGATGGCAAACTCTGGGTGTTCGGCGGCGGCAACTACGTTCCGAAATATGCGGCGAACAACGACGTCTGGAGTTCGAGCGATGGCGTCAAATGGGAACGAGTGACGGCCGCGGCCCCGTGGTCGCCGCGGCTGTGGTTCTCGTCGGTCGTCTACCGCGACCGCATGTGGGCGATCGGCGGTTGGTCGAACAACCCCGCGAAAAACTGGGGCGACGTCTGGCACTCGAAGGACGGCAAAGACTGGAAAGCACTGAAAACGCCGACGATGTGGAAAGAGCGTCACGAACATTCCGCGTACGTCTTCCAGGATAAAATCTGGGTCGCCGGCGGGCACGCCCAACCGCTGAGCAGCGAGGTCTGGTCGCTGCAACTACCCAAGAACTGGACGCCCGACGAATGATATTCCTCCTAACGAGGTAGCGAAATCGTTAGACTATGTCTCTGGGATAGCAAGAGCCTGCCGTTTGCAATTGCAATCAATCTGATCGACACCGGAAGTGTGTACAGTAGAATCTCAAATATTATGTTGATCGGGCTAGACGGATAGGATCGTATGAACGCTGTCGAACTTTTCTCTGGTATCGGCGGTTTCCGCGTGGCATCCGACCTTCGTTTTCATCGAACGCTATGGGCAAACGACATCTGCCCGAAAGCAACCGAGGTGTATCGCGATCGGTTCGGGGGCGAAACGTTTCACGAAGGGGATGTACAACATTTTATTGACGCGATACCGTCGCACGAACTACTTACCGGAGGGTTCCCTTGCCAGCCTTTCAGTAGCGCTGGCAAGAAAGAGGGAATCCGCGACTCGAGGGGAACATTGTTTCAGGTGATCGTCGATGTACTAAAAACTCACCAGCCAAAGTACTTCATCCTCGAAAACGTCAAAAGACTCCTGACGATGGAAAAAGGCCTGCATTTCGCGACGATCTTATCGTCGCTAGCAGAGCTGAACTACGACATCGAATGGCGTCTATTGAACGCTATGCACTTCGGGCTACCACAAAACAGGCAGCGTGTGTTTATTTGTGGTGTCTTGCAAGATTCTCGGATTTCTCGCCCCACGTCGATACGCCTTGCATCGTTCGATGATCTCACATGCCTGACGAATCGAGAGCATGAGAGCTTGTTGGATAAAAACGGATGGAAGCGGCTTGAAAAGCACTCTGTCAGATTTCCGACGTGGGGATTGGTTTCACGAGATCGTTTTTTCAGTGCCAAACTCGAATCGTTTTCGGAACGCTCGGAACTCGTTCCCGTCCGAACGATCCTGCAGGACGATGTTCTCGACGATTTCGACTTCACCGAAACGACACTGAAATGGATTTCTCATAACACCGAGGTCAATAGATACGTGGGCGGTGTCGAGATACTCAGTAATCAGTTGGGTGGCGCAAGAATGGGCTACACCATCTTCGGTATTAACGGAGTAGCTCCGACGCTGACTTCCACCACAAGTCGCCATTACGAACGGTACAAGATCGGCAACAGGTATCGCCGACTCACGAATATCGAGTACGCGAGGATTCAGGGATTCCCCGACAATCACTGTCAGGCTGTTTCCGCTTACGATCAGTACGCTCTGATCGGGAACGCTGTTCCGCCAGCAATGGCTGGATGGGTTATGGACCGAATCGTTGAAGTTGGTAGGCTCGCAATGGACGTCCCCCGGCAACCCACTCATCGGACACTCTTCGACTATGCCAACTAAAGAAGAGCTTAGGTCAGCGCTGATATTGAAACTCGATGAGACGATTCATCGCGTAAATTCCGCATTGAGTGGAAAGGATCTGGGCGCACTCGAACCAATCCTATCGCGTATCGGACGCGGTCAGCAGTTGCCTCACTGGTACGAAGCGTTGAAAGCGAGCGGTAAGTTACCGAATCTGGACGGCAAAACGATCGGTAGCGTCGTCGAGATGGTGTTGGTCGCTTGTCTGGAGACGTTCACCTTCAAAGGCATGAATCCGCCTCCGCTCAAGATGAACCCAGCTCGTGGCGTCGATCTGCCAAATCTCGACCTCGGTGTGAAGTCTCCGTCGAAAAACTACTGCACGAGCGAGCCATTTTTCTCTGCATACGAGCGAATGCTCGGTAGCGATCACGATGTCTTGGTCCTCATTACCGACTACCAGGAGGCGAAAAAGAATCCACCACTTCGACTCCAGATCATCTCGTGGAAGTATCTGACGAAGACGCAGGTAGCCGATCACAACCTATGCCGCATAGCCCTCAAGCATCGGTCGTGGATGCTCGAAACTGATGAGGCCAGAGCCAAACGAGTGATTCGTTTTATGGCTTACGTCAATCAGAGTGACTGGCGCGCCAAACGCCTGCTCACCATGATCGACAACCTGAACGACGCAGCGCAAATTAAAGCCGTAACAAGAAGGCAGAGAAAGAATTCGACAAGACAAATACGTATCGCATGAGAAACGACGAGATACCAATACCCGATTCCGAATTGGCAGCACTTCTTTGCATTCTCAAGGTCAAGCCGCTGTACTTTGGAGTCGTCGATGCTGCAGATAATTGGGTTGTCGATGTCCGGAAGGACACAGCCCGTGCGCCCAGCGGACCGGAATGGAGCAGTTTTGTCAACGGCCCGCTGGACGGCAAGATCGGCATGAGCCTCGCACTACAATGGCGCTACAATTTTGAACCCGTTTTCGGTAAGGGCTAAGACGAAGATGTATAGAAGTAATTCGTCATATTTCCCGATCGCGAATCAGATCCTCCGCACCCGCGTACGTCTTCCAGGATAAAATCTGGGTCGCCGACGGGCACGCCCAACCGCTGAACAGCGAGGTTTGGTCGCTGCAACTACCCAAGAACTGGACGCCCGACGAATGACGCAGGTCCGACGAAAATGCAGAATTCATGAACCAAATCGGGTGATATTTGCGTAATCTGTAATGACCGAGTTGCGAGGTTGTGGCTCGGTGGGTTCGGGAACTCAACGGAGGGACTTCTGATGCGATGGATTCTGGCGATCTCGGCAACGGTGCTTATCGGCTTCGCGGCCCCAGCGGCGGACCCGCTGAGCCGAACCGACCTCGATAAACGCATGAGCAAGCTCGTGTTTGAAACCGTAACGAGCGGCGTCGAACTGTACAACGCGGGCAACTACGAAGGCTGTTACCGCCTGTACCAAGGCACGCTTTCGGCCATCGTTCCGCTGCTCGATCACAAGCCGAAACTGGCGGAATCGGTGGCGAGCCAACTCGCCAAGGCGAAAAAAGAAACCGCGACCGACGGGGCGTTCACGCTGCGGACGGCACTCGATGAAATTCAGAACGACATTCGCGGCATCAAGAAAGCATTGTGGGATCGCCTCGGTGGACAACCGGCCGTTGAGGCGGTCGTTCACGATTTCGTCGGGGCAGCGGCCACGAACAAGAAGGTCAATTTCTTTCGCGATGGCAAGTTCAAACTCGATGCGGCCGGCGTGACGCGGCTCGAAAAACTGCTCGTCGAACTCATCAGCGCGAATAGCGGTGGCCCACTGAAGTACACCGGCCGGGACATGAAAAGCTCGCACGCCGGTATGCAAATCACGGAAGAGGAATTCAACGCACTCGCGGGTGACCTCATCGACACGCTGAAGAAGTACAAGGTGCCCCAAACCGAAATCGACGAACTCGTCGCGATCGTTGCAAGCACCAAGAAGGACGTGGTCGAGACGAAGAAGCCCGAGCCGAAGAAAGTCCTGTGGGATCGCCTCGGTGGGCAGAAGTCCGTCGAAGCCGTGGTTCACGATTTCGTTGCGTTGGCGGCCGCCGACAAGAAAGTGAATTTCTTACGCGACGGCAAGTTCAAACTCGATGCGGCCGGCGTGACGAAACTCGAAAAATTGCTCGTGGAACTCATCAGCGCGAATAGCGGCGGCCCACTGAAGTACACCGGTCGCGATATGAAGACAGCACACGCGGGGATGAAGATCACCGAAAACGAATTCAATGCACTTGCAGGTGACCTCATCGACACGCTGAAGAAGTACAAGGTGCCCCAAACCGAAATCGACGAACTCGTCGCGATCGTTGCGAGCACCAAGAAGGACATGGTCGAAGTCAAGAAAGACGACAAGTAATCGCAAACAACGATGGCGTTCGATCCGGACGCCATCGTTGTTTCCTTCCGTACAATTCGGTTCAAGAGCAGTTCCCCGCACTCCGAATTCGCGTCGCGATGCACTCCATGACAATCGTTCCGTTCGCGATGCTGGCGATCCCCGCCGTAGCGGCCACTTCCCTATTGCTCGGCATCGCCGTTCCCGTGCTCATCCACATGCTGTATCGCCAACGGGTGCGCGTCGTGGCGTGGGCGGCCATGCGATTTCTGTCGGCGTCGAAGAAGAAACATCGCCGCCAGATCGACCGCTGGTTTTTGCTCGCCGCACGTATTCTCTGCCTGATACTTCCGCTAACGGCGATGGTCGCTGCGACACCGTGGGCCGAACAGATCTGGCAAGCGGTGGTGCCAGGCGTCGCCGAAACCACGTTGAATTCGCCGCGAACGCACCACATCTTGCTCGTCGATTGTTCGCTGAGCATGACGGCGAAAGCGGAGACTCGCACGCGGTTCGATCTGGCCATCGACAAGGCGGAAAAGTCGATCCTCGCCGCGAACCCCGGCGACGGCTTCACGCTGATTGCACTCGCCGGCCAAGCGGTGACGGTGATTCCCGGCCCATCGAACGACACCGATAAAGTCCTCGTTGAACTGCGAAACTTGAAGCCGACGCACGGGTTGTCCGATGTCGCATCTGGGCTGGCGCAGACAGTCGATGTCCTGAACCGTTCGCCGCGAAACTACCTCCAGCGCGACGTGCGAATTTTCACCGATCTTCAGCGTGTCGCGTGGTCGGGATTGCTGCCGAAAGCGGATGGACCGACGCCGGAGATCTGGACGAAAATTACGAATCGCTCGAACCTCATCGTCGTCGATGTGGCCGATGGCGAGATCGACAACTTGGCCATCGCCGAACTCGCGGTCGCCGATCCGGTATCGCTCGTCAACGAGTCTGCAACGGTAATGGCGATCGTCGATAATTTCGGCAGCACGGCGCGCACGCAGGTTCGCGTCGAACTCCTTCTCGGCCGACCGAGCGATGGTGCGTCGCTGTTGCCGTTGGAGACGCGGACGATCGATCGCATCGCGGCAAACGATCGCGCGACCATCCGCTTCGTGCTCGATGGTGCGTCGCGTTTTCGGCAGCCGGGTTTGCACGCCTTGCAAGTACGGCTCGTCGAATCCGACGATCTTCCGGCGGACGATTCGCGAACGCTCGTCGTCGATGTCCGCGAAGGCTTGAACTGCCTGATCGTGAACGGAAAAAACGCAAGCGAGCCGTTACGCCGTGCGTCGGAGTATCTCACGGAGGCACTCGCGCCGGGCGGCAAGCCGTTACCGGGCAACCCCGCCCGCCCCAAGGTCATTAGCCTCGACGAGTTCGCGGATGCCACGTTCTCCGACTTCACGCCATACGACTGCGTGTTTCTGTGCGATGTCCCGACCGTCACGCCATCGCAAATTGCTCGCCTGGAAGGCTTATTAAAGCGTGGCGGTAGCGTGGTGTTCGGCCTCGGCCCGAACGCGGCCACGAACGCGGAGCTTTACAATCGGCTACTGTTCGCCGACGGCAACGGCTTGCTGCCCGGCAAACTCGGTGCCGTGAAATCGCGTGCGAATCCACAAGATCCGGGGTTCCGCTTGTTCGGCGACGACGATGCGTTTCGTCGCGCGCCGCTGAATGTGTTTCAAGACGACAACGCTCGCGCGGGCCTGATCGGCGTACCGTTCTCGAAATACATCGCGATCGAATTACCGGAAGGGCGCGGCCGTCGGATTCTGTCGTTCGTCGAAGAAGGCAAGCTGAAACCGGACGACAAACGTAAGCCGGACGTGGCCGTCGTCGAGTGGCAAAAACACCGCGGCAAAGTGGTGGTGTTCGCGAGTACGTTCAACGCCGACTGGAACGAATGGCCGATCCTCCCGAGCTATCTGCCGTTCGTTCACGAACTGTTGCGGCACGTTGTGGCGAACCCCACGCGCCGCAATTATCGCGTCGGCGATGCGATCGAAGAGTACGTCGGCGAAGCCACCGTCGGTTCGACGGCGACGCTCACTTTACCCAACGGCACTTCGGAAACCGCAACGGTGGCCGTTCACGAAAATGGCGGCGTGGTGCGGTTTCCCGATACGCACCTCGGCGGATTGTATCGCCTCGCGGCGGGGTCATCGCCCGGTTCGTACCTCGCCGTGAATGTCCCGGAGACGATACCCGGCGGCGGCTCCGAGTCCGATTTGCGCCGCATGAATCCGGAAGTACTGACGGCGATTCATCCGACGATTCAAGTCGTTCGCGAGATCGAACGAATCGTGCAAACGAGCAGCGATGGCTCTACGGTCGTCGTTACGCCGAAGCCGCACGGGCCTTCACTGGCAAGGATATTCGTGCTATTGACGCTCGCCGCATTCGCGGGGGAACTCATCCTCGCGTGGCGACTCGGGCCGGCGCGGTCGGTCGTCGCGAATAGCTCGCCACCCGAAATATCGCGCGGCATCCGCTGGGCGAAAATCATCGGCTGGCCGTTGTTGTTCGTGGCCTCCGCGGTGATTGCCACGAGCTTGCACGGGTTGTGGTCGGGCGAATTCCTCGGCTACATTCCGCAAGAACATCGCCACCTCGTCGAGCGCGTGGCGGGGCTGCCGGCGGCCGAAGCCGGTGAAGGAACCCGCTGGCGTCTGGAGTCTTCGCCCGCACTTTCGCGGTCGCCGAAACTCGATCACCGGCTACTCGGTGGCCTCGCGCTCATCGCGTTCGCCATCGTCGTTTGGCTGTACCGCAACGAAAGCCGCGCGACCGCCGGTTGGCGCAGTGTTGCATTGCCAGCCGGGCTGCGGCTGTGCGCGTACCTACTCGCCATCGTCGTGCTGTTGCCGCAACTGCGCATCGCTTTCGACCGCGAAGGTTGGCCAGACATCGCGATACTCATCGACGATTCCGCAAGCATGGCACACCGCGACGATCTTCGCGATCCCGCGATCCGCGCCAAGGCGGACGAACTTGCCAAATTGTCGGGCGTCGAACTGCCGCAACGAATCGAACTCGCGAAGTGGCTACTTTTGCGCCCCGATTGCGATTGGCTGACAAAACTGCTCGTCGATAAGCAGTGGAAAGTCCATCTGTTTGCGGTCTCGGATCAGACGCGATTTCTGGCGAGTGCCAACGATGCGAAGGAACGCGCGGCCGTGGCAACGGCCATCGAAGGGATTGCCGCGAAAGGCGAATCGAGCCGGTTGGGCGACGGCGTCCGCTCGGTGCTCAAGACCTTCCGGGGCAGTTCGCTCGCCGCGGTGATCGTGTTGACAGACGGCGTGACGACGGCGGGCGACGACTTGCCGAAAGCGGGCCGCGAAGCCGCACAGGCGGGAGTACCGCTATACCTCGTCGGCTTCGGCGAAGCGAACGATCCGCTCGACCTGAGCATCGGCGATTTACGGGCCGAAGACACGGTCGTGAAAAACGACGAACTCCTGTTCGAGGCACGACTGACCGTGCGTGGCGCGGGCGTGCCGAAGGCGGTGCGTGCAACGCTCTCGGAGAAAGTCGGCGACGCGCTCATCCCGCTCGACGAAGCGAACATCGTGCCCGATGCGACGGGGAAGCCGGTCGCGTTTCGGCTGCGGCACACGCCCACGCAACCCGGCGAACGCACGTACATCATCGAGGTTCCTACGGCTCCCGGTGAAGCCGAAACTGCGAATAACCGCATCGAGCGACAAGTCGTTGTCACTGAGAATCCGAAGATCCGCGTGTTGTACGTCGAAGGCTATCCTCGCTACGAATTTCGCTTCCTGAAAGTGTTACTCGAACGCGAAGTCGAACCGGGCAGCAAATGGAAATCGATCGAACTCAGCACGCTGTTACTCGATGCCTCGAACGATTACGCCACCACCGACCGCAGCGCGATCCGGAGTTTCCCGACGCGGAGCGAACTGTTCGGCTACGACGTCGTCATCCTCGGCGACTTCGACCCGTCGCGTTTGCCGCACGCCGAACGCACAGTGCAAGACCTGACCGATTTCGTGAAACAGCGTGGCGGCGGCTTGTTGCTAATCGCGGGGGAACACGCCTCGCCGAGTGCGTTTTTCGCCACGCCACTCGCGGCGGTGTTGCCGATCGCGCCGGTCAACGCCGGCGCGGACGTACCCGCAGCATCGACTGAAGAAAAGCCGATCCCTGCTGGCTATCGGCTGCAACTGACGCCGGCGGGGCTGGCGCATCCGCTGTTCCGATTCGCCGACGGCGACGTCGAGAGCAACAAGATTTTCTCGAACTTGAAGCCGCTATTCTGGAACGCCGGTGGCTACGTTCGCAAACTCTCCGCCGAGGTTCTGGCGGTCCACCCCGAGCGAATGGCCGAAGGCGCGACC
The DNA here is from genome assembly GCA_043757025.1 of Limnoglobus sp. Classification (GTDB taxonomy): domain Bacteria; phylum Planctomycetota; class Planctomycetia; order Gemmatales; family Gemmataceae; genus Limnoglobus. The sequence continues at coordinate 12,801 of JAYVQG010000217.1, read as the reverse complement.
GGCGAAAATCATCCGCTCGTGCTCCAACAATTTTCCGGAACGGGCCGCGTGATCTTCTTCGGATTCGACGAAACGTGGCGCTGGCGATTCCGACGCGACGAGGAACATTACAACCGCTTCTGGCGTCAGGCGATTCGCACACTGTCGCGTAACCGTGTGTCCCGGCTGGAAATCAAGACCGACAAGCAGACATCGTATCGCCGCGACGAACCGATCCGCGTGACGGTTCGCTTTCCCGACGACGCCCCGGCCCCCGAAGCCACGACCGTGAAAGTGCGGATCGAACGTGCCCCGCTGCGATTCAAAGACGGTTCGCCGCCGATCGGCGATAGCGAAACGCAGACGATGCCGCTGAGCAAAGTCGAAGGCAGTCGCGGGACGTATCAAGGCACACTGGCACGCACCCCGGAGGGCGAATATCGCTTTCGCCTGACCGAACCCGAATGGCCCGGCACCGCGCCGAAAGCCGAGGCAAAGGTACTGCCGCCACCCGGCGAGCGAACGCGACTAGAAATGAACGTGGCCGACATGACCCGCGCCGCCGCCGAATCGCGCGGTAAATTTTATACGCTGCTCGACTACGAAAAACTGCTAGACGAGCTACCCGAGACGACGCGACTGCCACTGAACCAACCGTGCCCGCCGGTGCCGATCTGGAACCACGCGGGGCTGTATGCGTTGCTGTTGATGCTCTTCGCTGTCGAGTGGGTTTTGCGGAAGCGCGAACGACTCTTATGATGTTCTGAGTCGATGCGATTACGGCTGGAGTCTGTGACCCCGGTTCGGGAAGACCGGCCTCAAAGAGGCCAGCTACAAATCCTGTGACCCCGGTTCTTGTAGCTGGGGTCTGTGACCCCGGTTCTTGTAGCTGGGGTCTGTGACCCCGGTTCTTGTAGCTGGGGTCTGTGACCCCGGTTGCCTCACCGGCCTCACAGAGGCCAGCTACAACCGGCCTCACAGAGGCCAGCTACAACTGGCCTCACAGAGGCCAGCTACAAAAATGTACCGTTTGCTCCGGGAGTATCGCCGATGCCCCTCGTTCTTCGACCGCCGGGATATGCTGCACCGCCGCTTACCGAGCGATTGCGTTCGTTGGGGCGAACCCGCCGATTAGTTCGCGTACTCACAGGCGCGTTCGCGCTCGTCGCCTGGCTCGGGTTCGTTCTGGCGCTGGCTTGCGTGCTCGATATTGCCTTCAATCTCCACGCTTCATTACGGGCCATCGGGCTGCTGACGCTAATGATTGGCAGTGGCGTTCTGTTCGTGCGTGGCATCGTGCGGCCGAGTCGTGAATCGGTGCGGCCACTCCGCATCGCGCACATTTTGGAATCGCGGTTCCCGTCGCTCAACGATGCGCTCGCGAGTGCGGTGTCGTTCCAGGATCGCACGGAGACAACCCGCGACCGCGGCGAGAATTCGTTCCGACGTGCCGCAATGAAGCGTGCCGAGCACCTCACAGAAGATTGCGATACGCAGTCGATTATCCCCACGGGGAAACTGTGGCGGGCATTCGGGCTGATGTTCGTGGGGCTGCTGGCACTCGGGGTGGTGACGATCGTTACCGGCAATCGTGCGGCACATGCGGGGTTGCGATTGTTCGACCCGTACGGCCAACACGCATGGCCACCACGAACGAAACTCGAACTCCTCGAACCGCCGACACTGCTCGCACGCGGCGATTCGTTGACCGTGCAATTTCGCGTGCGAGGCGAGATTCCCGACGATGCTGCGATTCATCTGCGGGCGGCGAACGGCTCTGTACAAACCGAGCGAGTGCCACTGGTGAGCGAGGGCGATGCCGCGAACGGGCGCGTCGTTCTCGGGCCGGATCGCGTGTCGGAGACGTTTGAATTTCAGGTAACCGCGAACGATGCTGCAAGCGTTTGGCAACGTGTCGAAGTCGTGTCGCCACCGAAGTTGATGTTGCTCGACGGTCGGCCGTCGCCGCAAATCCGACTGACGTTCCCGCTCTACACGGGTCTGCCTTCGCAAGACCTACCCGATGGCACCGGCATGGTCACCGGCGTGTCGGGCACGCGGATTCAGCTTCGGGCAAAGACGGATCGGCGAATTCGCACGGCAGTGCTGCACTACCAGGGCGACACGTCCGCGAACCAGGTGGCCGCCGCGATCGCGCCGATTGCGGCAACGAGCCCATTCGCGATGTTCGGCAGCCAACTCATCGCGGATCGCTTCCTCGAAGATATCCCACTCCAGATTCACGGTTCCGAAGGCCAACTTTTACAGGCGGATTTCGCCCCGCCGCTCAACGGAATCTACGCGCTCCGCTTCACCGACGAACGCGGCCTCACCGGTACGCGGCTCATCGAAATTTCAACCACACCCGACCCCGCGCCGATGGTTGCGATCGACAAACCGCGTGCGGGGCAAGATCCGTTGTTGCTGCTTCCTACGGCGAAATTGCTCGTTCGCACCCGTGCCGACGACCGCACGTTTGCCGTCCGCCAACTGAATTGGGAACACCGTAGCGGCGAGGAACCGTATCGCGTCTGGCCCATAATCGATGCCGAACGCAACGCGAACACACTGCAAGCGGTGGTCGGTACGGTCACGGCAACGATTCGCCCGCAACCTCAGACCCTCGAAGACGAGCGCGTGGTAGCCATCGCACAGTTCGCGAATGCCGCCGGCAAACCGCCCGCCGATGGCGACGTGATTTTCCTACGAGCGATGGCGACCGACTGGGACGATACCTCGATCGACAAAGCGCCAGGCCGCAGCCCGGAAGTCGAAATTCGCATCTTGTCCGCAGAGTCGATGAAGGCGTGGTTGCAACGGGAGATCGTCGCACTGCGGCCCGAGTTGGCACGGGTTCGCGACTTGCAACTCGATGCGAACGCGAAATTAAATGAAGCACAAAAGGCACTACCTGCCACCGATCCGCTCGACCGCGCCGAGCAAACCCAGCGTATGGCACGTGCCCCCGTCGCCGACCCGCGTGCCGGTTTGAAAGCCAAAACCGAACGATTGCGCGACGTCGTTCGACGCAACGCATTGCCGAACTCCGCCACGACGGAGCGCGTCGAATCGCTGGCACGCACGATGGAAGAACTCGACAACCGCTTCATGGAAGCGATCGAACCCGAGATCGCGAACGCCAAACGCACGGCGGGAACACCCGCAGCAAACAAAGCGATCGAGGCCGCGAAGAAGAATCAGAAAGCGGCGCTCGACCGTTTGAATGCGGCCATCGAAGACCTCGAACCGTGGGCGAGCGCGAACGAACTCCGCAGCGATATTCGCACGCTGAAGAACGCCATCGAACGGACCGTGGCCGATGCCGCGAAGCAAGCCGAACGCCGACCGGCGGGCCAAGCGATCGACAAGCTGACGCCAGAAGATCGCGCCGGAGTCGAACGTTCCGCGGCCGAGTTGGAGAAAGCCGCGAGCGATGGTGCGAAGGCGATTTCCAAGACCGAACGAATCGCCGAGGAGAAGCGCCAACAGGCGGCGGCATTGACCGCGCTCGCAGACCAAAAGAGCCGCGATGCGAAATCGCAACCGGAGGCATCGGCACTTCGAGAGAAAGCCAAACAAGCCGAGGCGGAGGCCAAGGCACTCGATAAAGCGGCGGAGACGGCGGGGAAGCGCGGGCTGGCCGACGACCTTCGGAACGCAGCGGAAGCCCAACGCCGCAACCGTCCCGGCGAAGCGGGAGTGGCCGCACAGAAAGCCGTGGATCGTTTGGAAAAGATGACGAAGGAACTGTCCGACGAGAAAGCGGAATCGGTCGACGAGCTTGCGAAGAAGCGAAAACAGGAAGGGGCCGAGATCGATTCGCTGACGGCGCAACAAGAGGAGTTATCGAAAAAGATCACCGAAGCCGGTGCCAAGGCCGACCCCACCGAGCGAGCCGAATCGTTGAAGAAATTAGCCGAAGAGCAGAATCGGCTATCGGAAAACGTCGAGAAACTGTCGCGGAAACTGCAACGCGAAGGGGCAACCGATTCGGCGGAGAAACTGCGAAAAGCGACCGAAAATATGCAGCAAGCCCGCGACGAACTCAACGAGGGCCGTGCCCCCAACGAGGAACTCAACGACGCGCTCGACCGGCTCGACGATGCGAAGCAATCGCTCGAAGCGGAGCGTACCAAGGATGCCGAGCAACTCGAACGCGAGAAGCGCGAGCAACTCGTCGAACCGCTTCGGGCGTTCCTCGAAAAACAGAAGGCCGCCGTCGCTGAGTCCGAGCGATTGACCGATATGGTCGCGAAAGCCAAGAAGTGGGAACGGCCGGTCGTCGCCAGTTTATCATCGGTTGCGGATCAGCAGAAAGTACTCGCGGCCGAAGTCGTTCGCTTCGCCGAAACGAAACTCGAAAAGCAAAAAGTCTTCGAGCGAATGCTGCGACAGGCCAGCGAGAATATGGCGAAGGCGGCGACGCGAATCGAAGAGCGCAAAGCGGATGCGCTCACCGCCGATCCGCTGACATTCGAGCCAGAAACCGAACGCGCCGCCGACGAAGACGCCCGTCGCCCGATGCGACTCGCGCTACGCCGTTTGCAACAAATCGTCGATTCGCTAAAAGATCCAGACAAGCCGAAACCGCCGATGGCCGCGGCCCCGCCACCGAAAGAAGGCGATGCCAAACCGCCGCCTGCGGAAGGCGCGCCGCCGGGCGATGGCCTGCCCCCGCTCGCGCAACTCAAGGCGCTTCGCGATTGGCAGAAGGAAGTCAATGCGATGACCGAAGAATTCGCGAAGTCGCACCCCGACGCCGAGAAGTGGACCGAAGACGAAGTCGCGGAATTGAAGAATCTGGAACAATCGCAGAAAGAAATCGCCGAACTCTTCGAGCAACTTGCCGTCCAGTTTCAGCGCACCGAGGAGCAACCATGATGCGTTTCACGTGTGTAATTATGAGCATGACTGTCAGTGCAATGTCGCTGACTGCCGGTATCGCGCCGCCGATCCCGCGTGTGATTTTACCCGCGAAGGCGCTGCCGAAACCCGAAGTGGACATCGTTCCCGCAGAAGGCGACGATGTCGAATCGGTGGCGAACCGCATCGTGAAAGGTACGAAGGCCGTCGGCGAAAAACTGTCGGGGCAGGATACCAGCGAGGAAACGCGGAAGGATCAAAAGCAGGTTGCCGACGATATCGACGCGCTGATTAAGCTACTCGAAAATCCGCCACCGATGAATAACCAGAACCCACCGCCACCACCCCCGCCGATGCCGAACGATGGCCCACCACCGCCACCGAAAAACAAGGGTGAAGATCAGCCGAAAAGTGGCGAAGGCAATCGGCCGCGACGACCTCGCCCACAGGGCGGTAAACCCGAAAAACCCGAGAACGCACCGATGCCGATGCCCGGTGAGGGTCAACCGCAAGGCGCGAAGCCCGAAGGGAAACCGATGCCCGAAGGGCAACCGATGCCGATGAGCGGTGCGGAACCGGGCGACAAAAAATCCGGAGCGGGCGGGCCAATGTTGCCATTAGCGGAAACGATCGCGAAAGATTTCTGGGGCCACCTCCCCGAACAACCGCGGCAAAAGATGATGCAGTTTTTTCGCGAACAATACCTGTCGAAGTACAAGGATCTGTTGCCGCAATACTACTCGGCGATCTCCGAAAAAGACAAGAAGGCGAAGAAGTGAACCCGAACGCCATCACTCGCCGTGAGTTTGCGCGTGCGACATTGCTCGGCGGTGTCGGCGCGACGGTCGCGCTGGTTGGCCACGCGCAAGACGGCGCGATGCCCGCACCGACGGACTTCATTACAATCGAAACGCAGATCGCGATCAATCGCGGGCTGGCATACCTCGCACGGTCGCAACGCAACGATGGTTCTTACGACGACAACTCGGGGCCGAATGCCGCCATCGTCGGCCTCGCGGGCTTGGCGCTCATGGCGGGCGGGCACCAACCGGGGCGCGGCGAGTACGGGAAAATCGTTAGCCGTGCGATGGATTACCTGCTGGTGAAGTCCGCAACGGGTAGCCCCGTGGGTTACATCAACGGCGGCGAAAATGCGTTTCAGCACGGCGGCGGTATGTATCAGCACGGCTTCGCCACGCTGTTCCTCGCCGAACTTTACGGAATGATGCCGACCGCCAACCGGCAACGACGTCTCCGCGATGCACTCGAAAAAGCCACGGCCGTCATCGTGCGTTCGCAGAACAAACTCGGCGGCTGGCGGTACGATCCACGACCGAGCGAAGCCGATGTCTCTGTGACGGTCGCACAACTGATGGCGCTGCGGGCCGCACGCAATGCAGGATTGTTCGTGCCGAAGTCGACGATCGATGCGGGCGTGAAATACATCCAGGGGTGCCAACTCGACGACGGCGGTTACACCTACATGGTCGGCACGAACCAGGGTTCGTTGTTCCCGCGTTCGGCGGCGGCGTTGGTCGGGTTATTCAGTGCGGGAATCTACGAAGGCGATGTCGTCGACCGGAGCGTGAAGTACCTGAAACGGTTCGTACCGGCCAAGCGTGGCTTCAACGACATGGCGAACGAACGCTATTATTATTACGCCCATTATTATGCCGCACTCGCGATGTGGACGGTGGGCGGAACCGCGTGGGCCGAGTGGTTCCCTGCAATTCGCGACGACCTGATCGCACGCAGCCAGGGGCCGGGGAACATCTGGGCCGACTTCGGCCACGGCCCCTCGTACGCCACCGCAATGGCCTGCATCATCTTGCAACTGCCGAACAACTACCTGCCGATTTTGCAGAAGTGAGATCAGGGCGGCAGCTACCGGAATCGTGCCCCAGATGTTGCAAACCGAAAAGTCAAAGAATCCCCGGTTCGCCATGGTTCACCCCAGGTTATGAAGTATGTTGAACTTAAAGGGAAGCGAACATGGCTCCACGTCGAAATGCTCCGAGCCCAGTATCTGTTGGAATTAGCGGCAGGAAAAAGATCGCGTTCGGTTGGTATGGCGGAAAATATTCACATCTCGACTGGCTCTTGCCACTGTTGCCGAAGTGCCATCATTACTGCGAGCCGTTCGCGGGTTCTGGTGCGATTTTGCTCAATCGGGAGCCATCGCCAGTCGAAACGTACAACGATCTCGATGGCGAAGTGGTAAACTTTTTCCGGATGTTACGCGATAACAAATCCGAACTCACAGAACGCATTGGGTTGACGCCGTTCTCGCGGGAAGAGTTTGCCCAAGCTTGTGAAATCGACGCAAAATCCAGCCCGATGGAACGCGCTCGAAGGTTCTACGTCCGCGTACGACAAGTCCGAACGGGGTTGGCGCAAACTGCTAGTTTAGGCCGTTGGGCGAACTGCAAAAATACGAGCCGGGCCGGGATGAGTGGCGTCGTCAGTCGCTGGCTGGGCGGCGTCGAAATGCTGCCAGAAATCGCGGATCGATTGTTGCGCGTGCAGATCGAGAACCGCCCCGCACTGGAAGTGATACGAATCTACGACGCACTCGAAACATTGATCTACTGCGATCCACCATACATACATGGAACCCGAGGCGACAGCAAAGCCTACGGGTTTGAAATGACCGACGACGATCACCGAAACCTGGCCGAGGTACTCAACTCGGCAACGGGCTTGGTAGCGATCTCGAATTACGATTGTCCATTAATGGAGGAGTTGTATCGTTCTGCAAAATGGTACAAATCCGTGTCGCCAGAAAAGACGATTCATTCGACGAAAGACAAGCGTACGGAAGTCCTATGGACGAATTACGACCCGAAAAAACCGAAGCTGCGACTGCGGGTCAAGAAAGCGAGCCTGTTCGATGAAACCGAATGAGCGTCTGGAAGCACTGTTGGCAAAGGCCGCCAGGAAACTGACCCGACGCGACACGGTCGATCCGGAAAACAGCAAGTGTCTGGAATACATCTGCCGGCACATTGGTAACCGGGCACCCGTTCGCCTTCTGATCGCTTGTATGTTGGCCAAACTCGATAACATCCGAATCGATCCGCGTAAACCCTATACAGCCATCGGGGGCGACGACTGCTTTTCCGGCAGAAGTTACGATGAAAAATATGTAACATCCTTTGTCGCGATCCATCGATTCCCGTGCAACTCGACGACCGCATTTCGGGGATGTCGAAATTCTCGTTGCGAATGAAGAGCAGGTTCGGACTGTGTACGAGATGAAGCACAAACGAGTGACCATCGACGATATCGATCGTGCGATTCAAAAGATCGCTCGCGTGGACGAGAAAATCGACAACTACCTGTTCGTCACTACGGACGAAATCGATCGTCCGGTTGCGGAATACGCATCGCAGCAATATGCGAAAATGGGAAGCACCGAAATCGCCATTGTCGATTGCATCGGGTTTCTCAGGCACTTCTTGCACTTTTTCCACCGCAAACGCATCGACTTCCTCAATGCCTATCAATCGCTCGTTCTGGCCGATCCCGATAGTTCGGTCAGCGTTCCACTCAAGACCGCGTTGCTATCGCTTCGACTCGCCGCTGAGTCGGAAGCGTAAACCATAAAATTATATCGAAAGTTGCAACTGCTTATTCCGCTGCGGCGGTCGCGGTCTTTCCGTAACCCAGCGGGTGCTCGCCGGGTGGGAGTTTCGGTTGCGACCAACGTAGATACACCTCGAGCAGTAGCCCCGATGCGAAGATGCCGACGCTGATCCACTGCGAGAGCGTTAGCCCGAAGGCGTAGGTTGGCTCGATGCGAATTGCTTCGTTAATGAAGCGGTGAATCGCGTAGCAGAGCATCAGCCCGACCATGACTTGCCCATCGTGTCGTCGAAACGTTTGAAACGAAACGAGCAAGAACGTGAGCAAGACCATACTCACCGTTTCGTACACTTGCGTCGGGAAGAACGTCACGGTGCGCGGCGTGTACGATACGGGAATCTTCGTGCCGCTACGTTCCACGACGAGTTCGATCGACGACTTGCCACGCGGCCACGTACGGATGATTTCCCACAAGCCATCGTGCGAAAACACGGAAACAGTGGGACGAAGTTTCTCGAGCTTCGCGCGAGTTTGCATCGCGCTCGCCTGCGAGTCGTAGCCCGCAATCACTTCCTTGCCATCGTCGGCGGTGTCGCCGGATTCGAGAATTTTACCACCACTTGCAGTGATGATCGCCTCGGCTTCCGCTACCGATGCGGGCGAGCCCGAGACTTCGAGCACGATGAAATTCGTCTTGCCGTTGACTTCGATAATCCGGTCGCCGGGTTGTAGCGCGGCGGCTTCGGCGGCGCTGCCGATCTCGATGGCGGCGATGACCGCACGTGGGTCGGCGGCATTCAAGGTGTCGCGCGGCTTCAGCGAGAAACCGGTCGTCGTTTGCAGACCGTGAATCTCGGGAAGGCGCGCTTTCTCACCGGGCGGGAACGTAACTTGTCGGCGGGCGTGCGATGCCAACAACGGGAACTGCCCGAGTTGTGCGGAAAGTGGCACGGGTTGGCATTCTTCGCAAGCGACTTGGCCCCAACAGCAACCGTTGAGGTAGCAGCCGATTCGCCCGACCGCCATGCCGATGGCGAGCATCGGTGCGACCGCATCGGCGAGTTGCCAACCGTTGATGTTCAAGCGTTTCAGCACGTATTTGCGGAAGATCAGATAGCCCAACCCGCCGCCGAAGATCGACCCGTAGAATACGATGCCGCCGTTCCAAATCTCGAAGAACGTGACTACCAGCATGAACGGCGACAGGCCCTTAAATTGCTCGTCGTAATACTGGATCATGTAAACGAGCCGTGCCCCCGCGATGCCGGTCAGGAACAGCAAGATCGCCATATCTTGCAGGCGATCTTTGGGTAGCCCGACCTTCGCAGCACGGCGACCGCCCCAGATCGTCACGAGGAAAAACGTGATGAATAGCATCGCGCCGAAACCGTAGAGCGGCACCCCATCCGGTGGCCGTAACCCCGACGTGAACGGTAAGTGAAAGAGTATCTGCTGCATGAGACGTTCCGCATCGGGAGAACGGGATTCCGAAGCTCTTCTTACGCGAAATGTGCGGCTGCGGCGTCCCCAGCGGGTTTACGGCCGACCAAAATCGACGTAAGTCACATTTGCGGAGGTTCCAAAACCGTATTTTTGCCATTTTTGCGCCTCAAAATGACCCTTTTTGATCGCAAATTACGGATCTGTTTCGAGGGTTTTTGCCATATCGCGAACTCTTATCGTGGGTTACGTCGAGTGTCATCGATTCGGCATGCGGCGCAAGTACCGACCAAAAATCGACCGGATGCGACCGAAAATCGACCAAAATCGACCGGACGCGACACTTTTGCGTCATTTGGAGACACTTTTGCGTACGTTCGTGCAGGTCGCAAAAGTCGACTTACGTCGAATCGTCTCAGATTTTTTGACTGACCGCGTTCGTGTGGGTGCGCCAGCCGTATTATCGGTGTTGGCTGTCCCAGTTGGGCTTGAACGATTCTTCTTTGTTGCGGTCTTGGTTGTAGGCGCTCGCGAGAAGTTGGAACGCGAGGCAGCGGTAGCGGAAGGCGGCGAGGGGTTCGGATTTGCCGAGGTTGAGTGCGGCTTCATCGCTGAGTTTCTGGTACTTACTCCAGTCGATCGTGTTCGGGCGTTTGTCGAGTTCGATCTTGATCTCCGCTTCCTTGGCAGCGAATCGATCGAGTAGCGGTTGGCCGATGTCGAAGGAATAGCCTTTATAGACGTGCAATTCGCCGTTATTATTGCTCGAAGCGGCATCGGTGGCGGAATGTGCGCCGCGTTTCAGGTGCAGTATTAGCCCGACGATCCCCGCGAGGATTAGCACGGTGGCCGCGAAGAACACGGGAACGACGCCGGGGAGGTCTTGGCTTTTCAAAATCAGCACGGCCATGGCGCAAAGCGAGCCGAGCAACAAGAATGTATACGACCACGGCACGATCCGGTCCCACGCGCGGAGCGCTTTGCGGAAGAAGCCCGGTCCCTTCGCGAGAAGGATATTCGCGCTACTTGCGGTTCTTTCATCGGGCGGGACTTGCACGATCAGGCACGTGATATTGTCGCGACCGCCGCGGACGTTCGCGAGCGCAATCAAGAACTTTGCCGCCTCTTCGGGCGGCATCGTCGAGACGATGGCCCCCATTTCGTCAGCGGTCACTTCGTTGCTGAGACCATCGCTACACAGTAAGAACGAGTCGCCGGGAATGAGTGGGTGCGGGCCTTCGATGTCGACTTCGACTTCTTCATCAGGCCCCAACGATCGGACGATCACGTTCTTTTTGAAGTCGCCGAGTTGATCGGGGTCGATGCCCTGACGGCGTGCGATTTCCCACACCCAGGAGTGATCGAATGTGAGTTGTTCGACTTTGCCGCTACGAATCCGGTACGCACGACTATCGCCGACGTGGCCGATCCACGCGCCTTCGGGACGCAGGAATAGTGCCGTGGTCGTCGTTCCGAGGCCTTTGAATTCGGGGTTCTTGATACCGATGTCGAAGATGTCGGCGTTGGCTTCGGTGAAGGCTCGGCGAATCGCGGAGACGACGCCTTCTTGGCCGACGTGTTTGGAATACGTGAGTGGGATGTCGCGAATGGCTTTCGCGCTCGCTTTTTCGCCGACGGCGTGGCCACCCATCCCATCGGCGACGACGAAAATGTGCCCTTGCACGCGCCAGACGTTTTCGTCTGCGGCCGGTTGCGCGGCGCAGGCGTCTTGGTTGTGACTTCGTTTCACGCCCACATCTGTGATGGACGCATAACGAATCTTCTCGAACGACATCATTACGTCCTCAACCCTCCAGAATCTCTAATCAGATTCTACTGCTTCTGCCGTAAGTCGATGGGCGATACCGAAAAATAACGGCACCTGCCGCGATCATTCTCGAATCCCGCTTGACGGACTGGCGCACTCCGATTATTCCGGACGCTCGTTAGAGCTTAGCACGCGATGCGTAACCGTTGGTGTGAGGCCATCTCGGATGACAGGGAAAATCGAACGACTTGCAATCGTCGCTGCGTTCGCGGCTTGTTTCAGCAGCGGTTGCGTCGAGCGTCGCTTCGTCATCGACACCAATGCGCCCGGTTCGCAAGTGTACGTGAACAATGTGGCCGCGGGTCCAAGCCCTGGAGATGCCCGTTGGGAATACCCGGGGCACTACGAGTTCCGTGCCGTGGCCCAAGGTTACGAGCCGAAAGTCGAACGCATCCGCATTCGACCGAAGTGGTACGAGTACCCCGGCATCGACTTCTTCTTCGAGGTACTTTACCCGTTCCACATCGAAGATGTCCGACGCATTCACCTCACACTCGAACCGGCAGCCCCCGTTCGCACCGACGAACTTCTCGATGCCGCGAACCGCATTCGCGAAGATGCGAACTCGCTACCGCCACCGCGCGACCCGGAGCCAGTGAACAATCGGAAATCGTCGCCGAATGCATTCGTTAGCCCGACGCGCTAATTTACAAGCGTGCCCAGGGGTACGACGTAAGACGTCTAACCCTGGGCTATCAGATTTAACCCCGTTGGGGTAAGAACAGGCTATGCATTTACCCCAACGGGGTTCGATCTTTTAGCCCAGGGTTAGACGTCTTACGTCGTACCCCTGGGTTGCTCGTAGCACTCTCGCCGGGTCTGAAGTGCAAAATAGCGCAACTTCAAAACGCGCTAGTGCCGCAACTCGGAATTAACGCCCCAAGTATTTCGCTTGTTTCCACGGGAATTCCCGCAAATTCTGTGGCAGATCATTTGCGAATTCCGGCACTAGCGAGGGATGTTACCACTTGTTCTGTTTCCGTGTTTTCCGTTCTTTCCGTGGTTAGTCAGGTCTTTTCTGCTGTTCGGTTTTAAGAATTGGGGATGGTTCAAATCGCGGCGATTTTAGGTAGCACATCCACCGAAAATCCCGATTATGTGGGGCA
>JAYVQG010000216.1:0-6646 GCA_043757025.1 Limnoglobus sp. | reverse complement strand
GCGTGATTGGAATTGGGCGAAATCGGACGTAAGTCGTTGGTGTGTTAGGTTGGTTCCGAAATTCGGCAATGAGTCCAGGGATGGGTGGGTGGGTAAGTGGTGGAATCATTCCCTGCTACCCAAAATCGCCGCAATTGAAACCAGGCCGAAAAAACACAAAAACATGGTTTTTGAGCGTCCGCAATTGTGACTTACGTCGATTGGGATCGTGTAAAACCAACTTTCGCGGTCTAAAGAAACCGATCTTGTACCGTTTTCCCCATCGCGTTATCAGGCGGCCAAAACAGGTGCGCCTACGGCACTCGGCCAGGGGGATTTCCGATGTCGTCGGCTATTCGACATGCGTTCGCAATTGCGGTTTTGTTCGCACTCAGTAGCGTTGCCGCGGCGGAAACGCCAGCATTTAAGCTGCCCGATGTGACATCATCGACGAAAGATGCGGAGATCAAAGATCTCACGCCATTGCTATTTGCCGAACCCCATTCGATGGAAAAGCACGGCGAAGCGTCCGGCAAGCACGCTGTGGAGGCGCACGAAGAAGACCACGAAGACCAAGGGTTATTCGGTGCGGTCGAGTACCTGCTTTTGCGACCGCGACGCGGGGCGTTCGACTTCGGCATTGCCGATCCTGCGAACGACTTCATTCCTGGCGGCAAGCTCGAAAGCCTGAATTACGAGTTGCGTAGCGGCGTGCGGGCGTCGATCGGTTATCGTTTCAAAGATTCGCCGTGGGGCGTGTCGATGGCGTACACCTTCCTGCGAAGTAGTGCGGATCGCACGATCAGCGCGCCGACAGGTGGGCTGATCTATCCGACGCTGACCCGACCGGGGCTGACCGACGAAGTCGGTTCCGCAGTTGCTCAATCCAGTTTAGAATACAACGTGTTCGACCTCGAAATCGGTCGACGGTTCCACGTCGACGAACGGTTGAACGTACGAGCCTTCGGGGGCGTTCGCTTCGCGAACATCCGCCAAGATTTCGACGTACAATACGATCGCTACGATGCCAATCTGGCCCGCGTCATGACGAGTTCAAACTTCGATGGTTTTGGGCCGTTGCTCGGCGGCGAAGCGACGCTCTCCGTGTTTCGCGGGTTTCAGTTATATGCTCGCGGCTCGGGTGCGCTACTGACGGGAAAGCTCGTCAATCCGATCACGGAAACGAACAACGGCGGCATCACCCACTATGCATCGCTCGATTATCGAACCCGCCGCGTGATCCCCGTGATGGGTATGGGTATCGGCGGCGGTTGGCAGCACAAAAATGTCAGTATCCGCGTCGGCTACGAAATTACCAACTGGTTCGGGCTGATCGATCAACCGCGATTCACCAACGATTTCGCAATCGGGAAAGTGACGACTCGCCAATCGGATCTGTCGCTCGAAGGGTTGTTCTTCCAGTTAGGTCTGAAGTATTGAACCCGTTGTGAGAACTCAGGATACATTCACGCCGATGGCCAAAACCATCGGCGATTGTCGTTAGACAGCCGGGAAAACTCTCGATTCAAGGCGATCAAATCCTATGTTAATAGTGTGAGGTATCGCACGGCTCGCCGACAGGGGTTCGGGTAACATGGCTGAACTCGAAGCGCTTTACGAAAACAAAGAACTGAACACGCGGAGCGGGTGGCGGAAACTGCTCCCCGTGAACCAGCCGATCAAGCTCGGCCGCGTCTTCGGCCCATCGGATTGGTGGATCAACGATGGGTTGATTTCCTCGTATCACGCCACGGTCAAATGGGACGGCAATACCCTGAACGTCGAGGAACGCAACGATCCCCGGCCGACGAATCGCATCTTCTATCAGTCCCGCCCCGAGCCGAACTTCAACATTCCCACGGGCGAATCGTTCGTCATCGGCAACACCGTTTTCGTGCTGCACAGCGATGCGGGCGGGATGATCGAAGACCGCTTCGATGCCACCATCACGGCGGAAACGGCTGCGAGCCGGGCGCAGTTGCGGCAAGTCCCGTTCGAGACCTCGGCCACGTTCTTGCGGGCGCTCGAGCAAGTGCCCGATGTGCTTCGTTTGGCAAACGACGAAGACATGCTGTTCCGCAACATGATCAAAGTCGGCCTCGACGCCCTTCCCTACGCCGACGCTTTTGCAGTCGTGGAGATTCCTCCCGAATCGACGGATATGGACAAACGGGTGGTCGTTCGCGATCACCAGCAACGGCTATCGGGCCGCTCCGAACAATTTGCCGCGTCGCGACGATTGGCGTATCGTGCGATCCGCCAAGAGGGAAAGAGCATTTTGCACGTATTCGGCGAACGGACCGAGAACGTGACGATGCGGATGGACAGGCAACTTCCAGGTACGCCGTGGGCGATTTGCACGCCGTTCAAAGATGGCTCCGGTTGGGGTTTGTACGTCGATGGACGATCCCCGAAAGAACCGCTCATCATCAACGGGCAGGTTCGCGATAAGGAATTGACCGACTATCAGAAGGTCATCGAACTCGTTGCGAGCCTCATCGAATCGACGCGGCGCGCCCACCAGTTACAGAGCCGGCTGACACTTTATCAACAGTTCATACCGCGTCGGTTGTGGAACGAATCGACACCCGAACAACTCGATGAGATTTTGAAGCCTCGCTTAACGAGCGTAACGGTGCTGTTCTGCGATTTGCGCGGTTCGTGCATCTTTGCAGCTGACGGCGAGGCACAACTCGAAAATACTTGGCACGATCTCTCGGCGGCGCTCGACGACATGAGCAGCATTATCACGCAAGAGGATGGCGTCGTGGCCGGTTTTCAGGGCGATGCGGTGATGGCGTTCTGGGGATGGCCGGACGCACAACCCGACCAGATCGAACGTGCGGCGAAGGCAGCGCTCCGCATCCGTAGCCGATTCGATAAAGGCGGTTGGTGGAACGAACTCAGTTGCGGCATCGGCATCGCGCACGGAAAAGCAATCGCGGGCCGCCTCGGAGCGTTCGACTTGGCGAAAGTCGACGTGTTCGGCCCCGTCGTGAATCTGTCGTCGCGTCTCGAATCGTTGACCAAGAAATTCGGTGTGCGAATTCTCGTCGATGAAGCCGTCGCTGAGCACTTCAACGCGCGTCCGAACCCTCGGGTGCGAACGCGCCGACTTGCGAAGTTCGTGCCGGCCGGGATGAAGGCCGGTTTAGTCATGAGTGAACTCATGCCATCCGCTGCGGATACGGTGCAGGGAAACATGAAGGAACCGCAGCGTAAGAGTTGGGACGAATCGGTCGGGTGGTTCCTCGCGGGGGAATGGACGGCGGCGCGGAATCGGTTCGAGTCGTTCTTCTCGAATGAACTGATCGCGCAGATATTACTCGAATTCATGAACAAAAACGGCAACGTCCCCCCGCCGGGTTGGAAAGAGAAGCCAGAGATTGTTCTGGATTCCAAGACGTAAACCATTGGGAGTCAACGCATGATTTCGGTCGATTCGTTCCGTCCTCGCTTATGGCCGATTTTGGCGATGCTCGCGATTGCTGCACTGTGCGTGTTCGTGCTGCCTGCAATGTTCACGCGCACGTCGGCGCACTTCTTCGGAATGCTCGGCGGACCTGTCATGTGCTCCCTCGGCGTCGTGGCATGGTGGCTACGCGGGTTGAAGGGCCAGGGTCACTTTCGCTGGTTGCCGTTCGTTCTGTTCCTGCTCCCCTCGTTCGTGCTGGCTGCCACGCTCTACCGGGGCGACCCAAAATTCGTGTTCGCGTTCGGTTTCCCGTTCATCGGGTTGTTGTGGATCGTTTGGTTGCTCGTCAGCATCCCGCTGGGTTGGCACGCACGGCGAGTCGGCGTCATCGCGACAATTGTCCTCGGATGGTCGTTCTTTTCGATCGTACGGATCGATCAAACGAGCGCGGAACTGCAACCGGAACTCAGTTGGCGTTGGAACCCCACATCGGAAGAGCAATTCATCGCGGAACTAACAACGCGGAAGCCATCCGTCAGTGTAGTGGTAACTGAAACCGCGATCGTGAAGCCCGGTGACTGGGCCGAGTTTCGCGGGCCGAAACGCGACAACCGCATCGAAGGCGTGAAGTTCGACACCGACTGGGCGACAACCCCTCCGAAGTTAATCTGGAAGCAGCGCATCGGGCCGGGTTGGGGTTCTTTCTCCGTCGTGGGGGATCGACTTTTCACACTCGAACAACGCGGCGATAACGAAGTCGCAGCGTGTTACGACGCAACGAACGGTGCGGAAGTCTGGTCGCACGAAATGAAGGGGCGATTCTTCGAGCAAATCGCCGGTGCAGGACCACGTTCGACGCCCACAATCGACGGCAACAATCTCTACGCGCTCGGAGCGACGGGTAACCTCATCTGCCTGGATGCCGCTACGGGTAAGCGAAACTGGTTGACGAACATCACCACCGACACCGGCGGTCGCCCACCCGACTGGGGTTATTCGAGTTCACCGCTGATCGTCGATGGCGTCGCAATCGTTTACGCAGGCGGACCAAACGGGAAGGGCACCGCAGGCTTCTCTACCGCCGATGGCCGATTCCTCTGGGCATCCGGCGATGCCTCTCACGGCTATAGTTCTGGGCACCTCGCCACGATTCACGGCGTCAATCAGGTTCTGATGGTCAGCAACTTCGGTCTCGAATCGTTTACTCCCAAAGATGGCAAACGGTTGTGGTTCGACGAATGGAATATCAAGAAGACGAACAACCGCGTCATTCAGCCGTTGATGGTCGGCGACTCCGAAGCGATTTACGGCCAAGCCGTCGGTGGCGAACAAGGCGTGCGGCGCGTGAAAGTGCTCAAAACAGGCGAAACGTGGTCCACGGAGGTCGTGTGGTTCTCTGGCGGGTTGAAGCCGTACTTCAACGATGCGGTCATTCACGAAGGGCATGCGTACGGCTTCGAAGGGGGAGCGCTAGCGTGTATCGATGTCGCCACGGGTAGCAAGAAGTGGAACGCCGGTTTGCAGTACGGACACGGGCAGGTCATCCTCTTCCCAGCACAAGGCGTGCTGCTCGTGCAAGCGGTCGATGGCAAGATCGCGCTCGTTGAAGCCAACCCGAACGAGTACGTCGAACTCGCAAAGTTCCCGGCCCTGAAAGGGAAGACGTGGAACCACCCCGTCTATGCGCACGGCAAGCTCTACCTACGAAACGGCGAAGAAGCTGCCTGCTACGCACTGACGACAAAGTAACTCAACCCTCGTACGTCGAACGCCATTCGGACCAGTCGGTGCGGATGGCTTTTGCCATGTCTCTTGCGGATGTTTCGAGCCAATCGGCGGGGCGAGTGTCGAGGTCTGCCAAGATCACTTCTTTGACTTCGGAACTGCCGAGGTGGATATTCGCCGTTTCGGCACCCATCGACTCAAACAGCGTTTGCATCCCCGCAGCATCGGCGATTTGGTTAAGTTCGATTCGCGAGCATTGTGGCGACAACCGCCGGACGATCCAGTTGCCTTCGGCTTGAAAGTACGGATCGGTGCAGCGAATCGCGATGGAACTCAGTTCTTCGACGCGCGTTGCCAGATCGCGATTGTCGAACGCCCATGCGTCACTCGGTGGTGTTTTGGCTTTGCATTCGCGGGCCACCCAACCGCCCGCCCACTCGGCAATCGCCACGAATCGCGGCTTTCCCAAGCTACCGGCTCCGACTTGGCTGCGAAAGCGATACTGAATCGACAGCCCTTCGCTCGGCAGCGAATCGATCAGTTTCGCCTTTGCGTCGGCGGGTGGTTCGGTGGCTGGCTGAGTGAGTATGGCAGTCGTTTTCGCCCAAAAATCGACGGGATTTCGCACTTTCGACATCGCGATCGCACGGAGTTCTGAATGGCGTTCTTCGAGGACGAACGGCTCGGGTGACTCTAAACCTTGCCGATACCCAGCGACGATCCATTGGCACAACTTCGCGAACTTGACATCGAACGCATCGGACTGTTTCGCAAACCACGCGCTCGCAGCCAATCGTACTAAATCGTTCGTGTACGGGTGATTGCTGGCTTCATCCAAGTCGTTAATGCCCCACACCAGCCGGCCGTCGGCATCGCGCCAGGTGCCGAAATTCTCGACGTGCAAATCGCCTATCGCAAGCACATCCGGGGCACTTTGCAGGTGTGCGCAGACTTCGGGCCAGCGTTGTAACCAACGGTAGTATGTCGCTCGAAAAAAGGGAAACGGATCCTTCTTCGCCATGACCCGATGCTTCTCGTCGACATCGGGTTCATACACGGTGCAGATTGAACGCAACCAGTCGTCGTATTGTTGCGTGGCGAGTTGGATGTTCATCGAGAGTCTCCCTGTATATGTGATACACGATGCGAAAATCGACGCAAGTACCGATTTTTCCGCTCTTACAATCGACGTAAGTCACAATTGCGGAGGCTCAAAAACCGTTTTTTCGGGTGTTTTTTCGGTTTTCGCGACCCAAAAACGCGCTTTTTTGATCGTCTTTCGCTGTTCCGTATTCCGTATATCGAACTCTTATCGAGGGTTGTGTCGAACGGGGTCGATTCGAGAACCGGCGCAAGTCGCGACACTTCGCGACATTCTCACGACACTTCGAGACATTCTCACGACACTTCGAGACACGTCGCAAATTCCGACGGCCTGGTTTCAATTGCGGCGATTTTGGGTAGCAGGGAATGATTCCACCACTTACCCACCCACCCATCCCTGGAATCATTCCCGATTTCGGAATC